>JAGDAM010000013.1 GCA_017959485.1 Clostridia bacterium | reverse complement strand
GCGTCCTCTAACGTAGGGAACGATGCAGTAGGAGCAGAAGTTGTCGCAGCCGTACATGATCGAGATCCATCCGCGAAAACGGCAGGCCCGGCGGACGGGTATTCCCTCCGTAATACGTGAAACCTCTCCGGGCAGCACAAACCTTCGGGACCCTCCGCCGAGACGTTCGCGAAGGAGTTTCGGAAATGAAGCGATGTCCGACGTTCCGAAAGAAAAATCAACGTAAGGATAGCTCGTTTTCAGCTGATCGGCGCGGCGCCCCTGAGACACCATGCAGCCGCAAACGGCGATTATCATATCGGGCTTTTCTTTTTTGATATGCTTGTACTGACCGATGACAGAAAGCGCGCGCTTTTCGGCGTGCTCCCTGACCGCACAGGTGTTTACGACGATCAGATCGGCATCCCCCGGAGTATCGGTCCCTGAGAAGCCCATCTCCTCGCAAAGACCGGCTATCCGCTCGCTGTCGGCCTCGTTCTGCTGGCAGCCGAAGGTCCTGATATAATACTTCTTACCGCTTCCGGATATCATCCGGCGAATTTCGCTAACTTCGTCCCGGATATCCGAAAAACCATCACAACCGCTTCCGCCGACAGTCAAAACAGCATCTCCCAATTTAACAAATATATAATATTATATCACAATATAACGTTCTTAGTCAACTGGTTCATAACTGCCAACGGCACGGCCCGCTGGCGCGGGCCGTGCCGTTAATCGTTATAACCGTAAGTTCAGTTGATAAACCCCTTTGCCTTCTCTTTTGCAGAGGCAAGATTCTGACGCAGGCGGGTCAGTTCCGCCAGATAGGACTCGGATGCCCCGTTCCGGTAAACCACCGAATCGGCATACTCGAGCGCGGCGTCCAGATACTCCCCAAATGCGCTTACGGTTTCGTGCTCCGAGGCGTCGAACTGCTTTCTGAAGACACGGAAGGCGTCGTTTGCCCTCTGCGCGATATCGTCGAGCGCATCGTACGCTTCTTTGAACTTTTTCATTCTCTGAATCGCCTTTGCCGGGTTGATCACGTCCCCTTCTATGCAATCGGGGTAAAGATTGCGAACGATCTCTCCCAGAAAACCGGGATAATGGTCGTCTTCGGTTGAAGCAAGCGCGCGGATCTTGCCGTATACGTCAGCGACCTCGGATGCGGAATATTTTGACAGAATAAGATTTGTTGTACCGTAAACCGTATCGCAAAGTCCGACAAGTCCTTCGATCTCGTCCGACATCTGCCTTGTCGCCGGAAGCTTCCGTTCGGGAAAGGTATTATCCTCGGTTCCGTACGATAAGCTGTCGGCGCAACCGGAAACAACCGAAGCAACCGCGATGAGAATCGCGCAAAGCGCAGTACACAAATGTTTCCTGAAAACTGTCATATTCATTACCACCGCGGCATCCGGTTAATCAGAAATGACCGGAAGCGACTTCCCGTCTATAAGACTTATCCTGCGAAATCCGGTTCCCTCTTCGAGCAGCTCACCCGTCCCGGTATCGTATTGCTTGACGTCGGCATAAAGATAATCGCCTGATATGAACAACGGTTCCACGAAAGCGGCAGGCAGATAAAGTTCTTTTTGGACCGCGCTCGGACAGAAGTCGGAAATCACCAAAGTTGATTTTGCCCTTGCGCGAAAAGATTTATATATTTCTTCCATTTCCGCTCTCAACCCTTCAATATCGCCCTTATGTCTGGCCTTTAACGACTCCCAGTCATATCCGCTTGACAGCCGGTCTCCGTCCCACAGAACACGTACAAGCGAGTTGTTGTAAACGAGCAGAGATCCTACCGTATCACCGGCCTGAAAAACTTCGGCTTTATTATCCGCGACGTCGTAAACCGCAATCTGAAATCCGTTCTCTGCGGAAATAAGTCCCAGCGCCTTTGTTCCGCTGCAGATCTGAGGCACAAAATTGAAGACGGTTTCCTCTTTTCTGTCATTGCCCCCAAGATCGGTCGAAAAACGGACGGGCACAAGTTCATGCAGACGTCCCAATACTTCGCTGCAGCTGCCTTCATATTCAAGGAAAAAAAGCCGTTTTTCGGAAGCCGCGTAAATCCTCGTGAATTTGTCTGTAGTGAAAATCTTCTTACGGGAACCCGTCGACAATTCATAAGACCAGAGCGTATACTCAATATCATCCGGGCTCTTTGCTCCGCTTTTCAGTCCGAAGACCACCGAATAAACGTAATTACCGCAGAAAGCACGTCCTCCGTACTGAGTAACGAACGATTTCTCTCCATCGCCTGAAAAGACGTTCTCGTATTCAAAAACCGTGGAGTCCTCTCCCGTCTTCAGATTATAAACGCGGAAAGTGTTCAGTTCATTGTTTATAAAATCCGACCGGAGGTAAAGCAACCTGTCTCGCGTTGCGTAAATCGGAATGAATTCTTCTCCTCCCTCGCCGAAGAAGACACAGCCCGATCCCCGTCCGTGAGAGCAGACAGGATCAGTGCAGGCACAGGACTTCGTTCCGGTCTCAAGATCATACCGGAATACTGTCGCCGCCTGCGCCTTGACAAAATGCCCTTTGCCGTCACGGTCGTATTGGTATTCAAACGAGCCGCCACGGTAAAGTATCCCGTCGTAAACAGGACAATTCGTTGATAAAACGACCGGCGTTCCTTCGTTAAACCGGTTCTCATTATCGGATGTATCGCTCCGCCCCGAGCATGATGAGGTAATAAGAATTAAAACCGCGACGGCAAAAACGCAAATTCTGCGAATCATGAATTTTCTTGTTTCTCCAATAACAATAATATTTGATGGTTTATGACCACCTTGTGTTTAGTATAACATAGTTCAACCCCAAAGTCAACTCGGAATCGAAAAAACGCTCACCGCAGGATCCCCGGCGCGGGACAGTGCGGCGAGCGTAATATATACGTAACGTCAGTTTATAAAACCCTTGGCCTTCTCCGCCGCCTCGGCAAGGTCCTGACGCACGCGCGTCAACTCGGCAAGGTAGGACTCGGCCGTTCCGTTTTTATACACGACGCAGTCGGCATATTCGAGAGCGGCGTCAAGATACTCGCCGAAAGCAGCGACGGTATCGTGATATGATGCGTTGAAATTCTTTTTAAAAACGCGGTAGGCGTCGTTTGCCCTGTCAGCGATATCGTCGAGCGCTTCGTACGCCTCTTTGAACTTTCTCATTCTCTGAGCCGCTTTGGAAACGTTGATTCCTGCTTCTTCAACGCAATCGGGATAAAAATCCCGGATTATCCCGCTCGTATAATTCGGATATGAATAATCTTCGATTGATGCTATGGTACGGATCTTACGATAGACCTCGGCGGTCTCCGACGCCGGATAGACCGAAAGAATCTGTTGTGTGGTACTGTAAACGGTATTGCAGAGACCGACAAGCCCCTCTATTTCGTCCGACATCTGCCTTGTCGCCGGAAGCTTCCTGTCGGGAAAAGTGTTTTCCTCCGTTCCGTACGAGGAACTGTCGGCGCATCAGGAAAAAAGCAAAGCGGCCGCGATAAGAATCGCGCAAAGCGCGGCATAAAACCGTTTCTTCAGAATAGTCATAGCTCCGTCCTCCGTGATCAGCGGTATTTTCAGTTTGATATAAAACTCTCACTCAGTCCCGGCGTTATCAGGATATCCCCGTCTGATATGAAGACCGCCTCAAAATCGTATAGCCCGGAGGCGTAAAGACGCATCCCTTCCCCGTACCCCATAACAAACAGTGCGGTCGAAAGAGCGTCCGCGAGCGCGCCGCTGCCTTCATAAGCGTCCGTAATCACAGCAACGCTGCGCAAGCCGCTCCCGGCCGGATAACCCGTACCCGGGTCGATAATGTGGTGATACTTTTCGCCTTCGACTACGTAATATCTCTCGTAATCTCCGGATACCGAAACGAACCCTTCGGATAACCTAACCGTCCCGACGGTCCCGTCCGGATTGTCCGGATCGCGAATTGCAATCCGGTAACCGCCGCCGTCCGGTTTGTCTCCGAAAACGGCGATATTGCCTCCGAACGAAAGGATTCCGTAACTGGCTCCCTTTTCCGTAAGATACGAAACAACCTTCTCCGCGGCGTACCCTTTGGCGATACCTCCCAGGTCGACGCCCCGCATATCGGATAGATAAACAGGACGTTCTTCCTGACGCATTACCGGAAGCACACCCGTCTTTTCGGCTTCTCTCCAGCATTCTATATCACTCCTCACGGCGGGATTGAAAGCCCCTCCCGAAGCCGCGGAAACAGTCGCGCAGACGTCAAGCAGAGCCGCAAGTTCGGGCACGGCTTCTCCTCCGTTGTTGAACCCGGAAAGGCAGCTTTCCGGGTCGTCAGCGTCAAAAAGCCGTCGGATACTCTCGGTAAGATCGCGGCATCCCCCGAGTACGTTCTCAATATCGGGAGTTTCGGGGTCGATTCTCACCGAAACGACAGTGTCCATGGAGAGGAAGACGTTTTCGCGGTATCCGACCCGCTCCCCGCAGGAGGAAACAAGAAGAAACAAAGCGGCAGTGAGCGCAATAGAGATTATCCTTTTCACTGCGTCTCTTCTCCTTCCCTTTTGCGCACCGTCTCTGTTTTGACGCGGCACATCACCGCGTTGATCAGCGCTCCCGACAGTATACCAGCCGCAAGCGAAAAGAGCGTCAGAGCGGGATAATAGTACAGGACCGAAAAGCTTCCCGTCAGGAGCGCCGCCGCGATAATCTGACCCGTCGCGTGCGCTGCGGCGGAAGCCGAAGAAGCGCCTATATAACTCACTGACTCTTTTGGCAAAAGCGAACAGATAACGAGTGCGGCGAAGGACAGAAGCGTTCCGAAGAAAGAAAAGAGAGCGGCAGCGGGCGAACCGAACAGAAGCGCGGACAGGATCACCTTCGCCGCCGCAACCGCGGCTCCTTCAGCCCGTCCGAGAAGCGAAAAAGCCAGCAGCACGGCTATATTTCCGAGACCGAGTCTCACACCCGGAAGGGCTCCGAAAACTCCCGTCGGTATCAGACGTTCAAGATAGGACAGGGCAAACGCCGCAGCCGCAAAGAGCCCGGTCAGAGCCAGTCGGCGCGAACGGCTCATCTCAACCCGCGACCGCATCGGCATCCTCCTCACCCCCCAGGGTAAACACGAGTCCCGCGGGGATGCAGACGATCGATCTTCCGGGTTCGGTGATTCGACCGGTTCTTACGCAGTCGCAGCCGGGACAGTCGGACGACTCGACGCAGACGCCACCGTCAGAAATTCTGACGTGAAGCGTATATCCGTTGCCTGTGAAGACGAGTTCCCGGTCGTCAGTCAGAGTATACTCTTCACGTTCGCCGCTGTCTGTTCTCGTAACGTAAAGCCGGTCCGCTTTTCCTCCGGCCGATCCCCACAAAAATACCAAAAGGATCGCGGCAACTGTCGCCGCCGCGATCGGAAATATCAGGTCAAATTTTGTAAAACTGTTCGCAAACAATGTCAGAAACGCTTCTCAGTTGAAAGTGATGAGGCCGCCCGTGTATTGTGAGATCGTATCCAGAATATCCGAAAGACCGGAGAAGGAACCGCCGGAACCCGTAACCGCGATAGCGATAATTACGACGGAGGCAATCGCCAGGATAATCCCTAAGCCAATTCCGATGAGCGTCCAGGTCAGCACGGCGGCGGCGAAATTCTTTTTCGAGGGATTTTTTAAGGAAGCCGCGGTAATGATGTTGACTATCAGTCCGATTACCGGAATCGCGTAGACCAGGAGCATCCAGAAATAAAAGCCGCGCTTGACGTAGGGGAACGTTTTTTCCGCGGCTGCGGCAGGGGCCTGAGGGGACGCGACCGCGACGGCGGCTGCAGACGACGCCTCCGAGGGCTTGACTGCGTTTTTCTCTGTTTTATCCGATGCGGTATAAGCGGCGATTTGCGCCTCGCTCTTTTCCTGTTTTCCTTCTGCCGCGGACTGATTGTCATTGGAGGGAGTTACGGAAGCGGTTGCAGGGATTTCCTCTTTAGATTCATTTGCGGTTTCGCCAACCTTTTCGTTATCCGCGTAAACTACTTCCTCCGCCGCTTCGGGTTCGGAAGGAGTATATTTCGTCCCGCATTCAGGGCAGAACAGTGCTCCATCGGGAAGGTTAACACCGCAGTTCTGACATTTCTTTTCCATTATAATGCTCTCCGGTTTTTTTAGTTTCTTAAGGCCGTCCCGCGAAGTTTGCGAGTGCGGATTGCCTTATTTAATTATAATTGCATTTTGACTGTTTGTCAATATTTATCGTCAAAAAGCAAAAAAGCTTCGCTCCGGCGAACGTGTCGGCACGGAGCGAAGCAAAAATTAAACCTGCCCACAGAAAACCGAATAAAGATTGAGTATACTGAAAACTCAGCAATCGTTGAGAGAACTGCCCGCAGTGTGAAACTGCAAGGCGGTTCAAGCCCTCGGTCTATTAGTATCGGTCAGCTGAACGCATTGCTGCG
>JAGDAM010000167.1 GCA_017959485.1 Clostridia bacterium | reverse complement strand
GGGAAGGGAAAAGCTGGTCGCGGTATGCGACGTGACGCCCTCCCAGTTTGAGAAGCGGATCAAGATAAATATCGAAACCGGCGAGCCCGAGCTCGGAGGTAATTTCAAGGTCTATTACGACCGCGAAAAGATGTTCCGGGAGAACGAGATCGATCTCGTCGATATCTGCATACCCTCATACCTGCACGCGGACGCGGCAGTCGACGCTCTCTCGCGCGGATACGACGTGCTGTCGGAGAAGCCGATGGCGCTCTGCTCGGCCGACTGCGAGAGGATACTCGAGGCCATGAAAAAGAGCGGGAAGCGGCTGATGATCGGCCAGTGCCTGCGCTTTTACGGAGAGTACGTCTATCTGAAAGAGGCGGTGTCCGACGGAAGGTTCGGAAAGGTGACCGGAGTACTCTTCCAGCGCCTGTCCGCGCTTCCGAAATGGTCCTGGCAGAACTGGTATCAGGACTTCTCAAAATCGGGCAGCGTCATCTGCGACATGCAGATACACGATCTCGATATGGCGAGATATCTCTTCGGAGAGCCGGAGTATATCGAGTGCCGCGCGTCGACCAAGAACGTGAAATACGACCTTTCGCATATCTCGCTCGGCTATCCCTTCCCCTGCACCTGCATCGGCGACTGGACGCTGAACGGAACGAGATTCGAGCACAGGTACACCGTCGGTTTTGAAAAGGCGACCCTGATTATGGCGGACGGAAAAGTCACGGTATATCCGAACGACGGCTCCGCGCCATACGAGGCGGAATACCGTCACGTGAGCGGTATCGAAGGCGAGATCGACTATTATCTCGATCTGCTCGAGAGCGGAAAAGAAAACACCAAAAACCCGCCGGAAAGCGCCGCGGCTACCGTGCGGCTGGTTGAAGCCGCGTGGCGCAGCGCCGACCTGGGCGGGGAGAGGATAGCTTATGCGCAGTAAAGGCGAGCCCCGCTACAGGGGAAAACTATATATGGCGGTCGCCGTGCGGTGGTTCACGCTTAAAAGAAAGCTCCTGTGGCTCCGGGAATCGGGTTCGTTTGCCGTTACCGCCCGGGACGATCTGCTTCCGTTCGTATACGCCTCGCACAGCACACCGATGCTCCGCAAGCTTCGCAATCTCGACATGGAGCTTCAGATAAACAAGGTCACAAATCTGCGCCTTGCCGCGGAGCGGCTGGACGGTATCCTGCTTCCTCCGGGTAAAACGCTGAGCTTCTGGTATCTCGTGGGCAAGCCGTCGTACAGGCGGGGATTCCTCGACGGGATGGTCCTTCGCAACGGAAAGATAGAGCGCGGGCCCGGCGGAGGCCTGTGCCAGATGTCGAATCTCATATACTGGATGACAATCCACACGCCGCTGACCGTCGCGGAGAGGCACCGTCACGGATATGACGTCTTTCCCGATTCAGGGCGTACCCAGCCCTTCGCAAGCGGTGCGACCGTCTTCTATCCCTACGTCGATCTCGCGGTCAGGAACGATACCGACACCGTCTTTCAGCTGCATCTCTATATTGACGGAGACCGGCTCTGCGGCGAGTGGAGATCTGAGAAGGAGCCGGAATTCAGATACGAGGTCATCGAGAAGGACCACACGATAAAAAGCGAGTTCTGGGGAGGATATACCCGTCACAACGCGCTGTGGAGAAACGTGTTCGACAACTCCGGAAGCTTTCTGCGTGAGGAGTTTATCACCGAAAACGACGCTTTAATGCTCTATTCTCCGCTTCTGTCCGACGGATCCGATCCCAAGGACTACGTCAAATGATTTGCTTTGAAAAAAACTGACATTTTCACAAGGATTATAGCTTTGGCGCTTATGTTTTGCACCGGACTTGCCGCTTCCTGCTCGAAGAACGGCTCGCCCGAGGTCTCGTCCGACGTCGCCGGAACTGAGGAGATCTCATCCCCCGCCGAATCCGAAACGCTTGCGGAAACCGCGGAGGAAACGCTTCCCGCGTACGCCACCGAGGAGGGAGCGACGTTTTCCGCGGAAGGTTTTTCATCCGTAACCGACGGCGGGTTCGTTTTCCGCTCGGAGCTTCTTCTGAACTTTGACGAGCCGGCGGGCGGCGGGAACTTCAACCGGATGACCTTCGTCTACTCGTCCGACGGTCCGCTCAAGCTCCGTGTGAGTTACAGCGTCGGCGGCGTTTCCGCGACCGAGATATACTATCTCGAGACGGGCATACGGGCGTCTTTCAGCGGCCTTATTTCAACCTATCTGTCGGGCGGCGAAGGGGCGGATATCACGTCTGTCGGGGTCACTCCGCTTTATGGAAAGACCACCTTCCGGCTTTTCTCGCTTACGACCGAAAAGATAGACGTTATCGGGAAGCAGGGATTCTTCATCGAAAACAGCCGCTTCAAGGTGGGCATCCGTCTGTCCTGGGGCGGCGGGATCAACTGTATCGAGGACAAAAACTGTCCGGTCGAAGGCCTTTCGAACCTTATCAACAGTCACGACACCGGGCGCCTGATACAGCAGTCATATTACGGAACCGCGGGCAATTCTAAATACACCCCCGGCAATTACAACGGCCAGAAGTGGGCCTACAATCCGGTCCAGGGCGGCGATCAGTACGGCAACCCGAGCCGACTTATCGACGTCGAGACGGGTGACGGCTGGGTGCGCGTCAAATCGCAGCCGCAGGACTGGTCGAAAAACAACTGCCTGACTCCGAGTTATATGGAGAACGTCTACACCCTCTGTGACGGATATATAAGAGTGGACAACCGTTTCGTCGATTTTTCGGGCTGGGAGCACAGATACGCTCATCAGGAACTGCCCGCCTTCTACACCGTCAGCTATCTCGACAGATTCGTTTATTACGGCGGAGCCGACGGCTGGACGGGGGCCAATCTGACGGTAAAGGACGGTCTCGGATTCTGGGGCGATCCGAATTATTCGGCGTCCTGCCGCTTCACGATGAAAAAGGGCAACGAGGAGACCTGGTGCGCCTGGACGTCGTCTTCGGAGGACTACGGTATCGGTCTTTACGTCCCCGATATCGACCAGTTTTTCGCGGGGAGATTTTCCTACAACGGCTCAAAGTCTGCGTCGGATGCGGCAACCAACTACGTGGCGCCGCTTCTGACTCTCAAACTGAAATCGTTTCAGCCGGTCGAATACAGCTATCTGATAACGACCGGAACGGTGGAACAGATCCGTGACGTCTTTTACGAAAACCGCGACTTCGCAGACAACTCGCCGCTGACGAGGATCAGTCAGTCGATGAGGTGAAATCACGTAATCGGACCCGTGATTGAGATAATTGAAAACGACATTTTAATAAAAAACTTAAATAGGGAAACAGAACATGATCATCACAGAACTGCTTGAAAGAAACGCGCGGGAGGCGGGAAGCGAGACCGCTCTCGTCGAGCTCAATCCGTCGCTCCGCCCGAGAAGCGAGAGCTGGAAGGAATTCAGCTTAATCGAAGAGGGAACCGACCCCCGGATGAGGAGAGAGATGAGCTGGGCCGAGTTCGACGAACGGGCGAACCGGACCGCCAATCTGCTTATCTCGTCGGGCGTCGGAAAGGGCGACAAGGTCGCGCTGCTGCTTATGAACTGTCTGGAGTGGCTGCCCATCTACTTCGGCATCCTCAAGACCGGAGCGCTCGCCGTCCCGATGAATTACCGCTATACCGCCGAGGAGATCGAATACTGCCTGCGGCTGTCCGACGCATCGGTTCTCATATACGGAGAGGAATTCATAGGAAGAGTCGCCGACATACTCCCGAAGATCTCCGACGTCCGGCTCTGGTTCGTCAGACCCGACGGAAAGCGGGAGATCCCCGAGTGCGCCCGGGATCTGCTCTCGGAGGCGGCTCTGGCTTCCGACGCGCGCCCCGCGATCGCCGGGACGCTAACCGAGGATGACTTCGCCGCCATCTATTTCTCATCCGGCACCACCGGATTCCCGAAAGCGATACTTCACAAACACCGCTCGCTTATAAGCTCCGCTGTCTGCGAGCAGGCGCATCACGGCCAGAAGAAGGACGACGTCTTTATCTGCATCCCGCCCCTCTATCACACCGGAGCCAAGATGCACTGGTTCGGATCGCTCATCTCCTGCAGCCGCGCCGTGCTCCTGCGCGGAGTGACGCCCGAGTGGATCGTCCGCGCCGCGGCGGTCGAGCACGCGACCATCGTCTGGCTGCTCGTGCCGTGGGCTCAGGATATTCTCGACGCGATCGAGCGGGGCGACATCGACCTGTCGGAGTTCGATCTGTCGCGCTGGAGACTGATGCACATAGGCGCCCAGCCGGTCCCGCCCTCTCTTATCAGACGCTGGAAGCAGGTCTTCCCGAACCACGAATACGACACAAACTACGGTCTGTCCGAGTCGATAGGCCCCGGATGCGTACATCTCGGAGTCGAGAATATCGACCACGTCGGAGCCATCGGCAAGGCCGGATACGGCTGGAAGACCCGGATCTGCGACGATCAGGGGCAGGACGTAAAACAGGGCGACGTGGGCGAGCTCTGGGTCAGCGGCCCGGGCGTCATGACCTGCTATTACAAGAACCCGGAGGCCACCGCCGAGTCTATCTCGGGCGAATGGCTGAAGACGGGCGACATGGCGAAAGAGGATGAAGAGGGATTCATCTATCTCGTCGACCGCAAGAAGGACGTCATCATCACCGGCGGAGAGAATCTCTACCCGGTGCAGATCGAGGACTTCCTCCGCGCGCACGACGCGATAAAGGACGTCGCCGTCATAGGACTTCCCGACAAGCGCCTCGGTGAGATCGCAGCCGCGATAATCGAAGTCAAGGAAGGAAAGACCCTGTCCGAGGAGGAGGTTAACGCCTTCTGCCTCGGTATGCCGAGATACAAGCGGCCGAGAAGGATCATATTCGCGAAGGTCCCGCGCAATCCAACGGGAAAGATCGAAAAACCGAAGCTGCGCGAGATCTACTGCGGAACGCGGCTGGTCGAAGCTCAGACCAGATCCTGAGAAACCGGAAGGGTTTACGTTATGAAAAACAGACGGACAGTCATCCTGGCAACTGTGCTGCTTTCCTTAGTCCTGTTCGTTTCGGTCGTATCGGCTGCGGACAGGGACGGTTACACGCGCAAAGACGGCATCGCCGCAAAGATCACGCTGACCTGCGCCGGAGAGGAAGGCGGCTCGGCAGAAGTCGAGATCGTCAACGAAAACTGCGCGTTCAGCGACAGATTTTCGGTCGAACTGATCCTCCCGGAAGGCCTTTCGGCCGAAAAAAGCGCCGACGCTCTGACCCTGACTGCCGGACAGACCGGGAAAGCGGAATTCAGCTTCGTTAAGGCAGCGGAATCCGCCGGCGCGACGGCTCCTCTCACCGATACCGGCGACTCTCCGCGGGGATCGGGCTGCGGCTCGTCGCTGGCGGTCCCGGCGGTCGCCGTGATCGCGGGGGCTGCGCTCTTTGCGTCGCGCGGCCGCAAAAGACGCGGCGTCTTTGTTCTTCTTGCAGCGCTTATGCTTATCCCCGCGTCGGTGCTGGGTACGAACGCCGCGGTCACGTCGAGATCGCTCGATCTCGCGGGAAAGATCGAGTTCGAAGGCGCGGAATATTCGGTCGAAGCCAGGATATCGTACGACTACGATTTCAGGGAAGAGAAAGGCGAGGCAACTACGGGCATGGATGAATTCGGAATAACTTATTACTGGGGGCCTCACGACGCGCAGGCGACCGACGAGACCTTCTGGCAGAAGATCGCGGAGTGCGGCTTTACCACGGTCCCTCTCGAAAACAACTCGGTCGAGAACAACAAGATCGCGCTCGGCCTTATGAAAAAATACGGCCTTACCTGCTCGTCGCTCTGGGATACGAGGATCTGGCAGATAGTGGAATCGACCTCCGCTCTGACCGACGAACAGATCGAAAACACCGTCGCGGAGGTCGTGGCGGATTACGCGGAGTTCGACAATATCCGCGGCTGGTGGCTTCAGGACGAGCCGTCTTCGGATAAGTTCCCGATCCTCGGGCGTGTTGTCGCCGCCTTCCGGAAGATCGACCCGGAACGCGAGTGCCTTATCAACCTGTTCCCGAATTACGCCAAGGCCGGAACTCAGCTCAAGACGGCCGATTACGACAGTTATCTTAAACGGTATATCGAATCGGTCAGGCCGGGTTATATCAGCTACGATCACTATCACTTCATCGCGCACGGCAGCCCGCGCAAAGGGTTCTTTTCCAATCTCGAATCGGTCAGAAGCGCCGCTCTCGGGAGCGGGATCGATTATATGCAGATCATTCTTCTGACGCACCATCTGTCGTACGAGGATCTGACCTTCTCTCAGATCCTGTTCAAGGTCAATATGTCGCTCGCTTACGGATGCAAGAGGATCTCCTACTTTACCTTCATTCTCGATCAGTATCTTCTCGACGAAAAGTGGGACAACGCGTGCATGAGCTACAAGGGCGAGATCTATCCGCACTATTACGACGTACAGAAGATCAACCGGCAGATTCTGCCGCTCGGGCGGGAACTCTTCGGGAAGCGCTCGGTCGGCGTATATCAGATCGGAGTCTCGTCGAACGAGGTCGGCTGCGTCAGATATTCGGGATACGGAGATCTCGGCGAGGTCGAGGGAAAGAGCTTCACGGTCGGATTCTTCGACGACGGCAGTTTCATGATAGTCAACCGCAAGTACGTCGAGGGAGAACTCGGGAAAAACTCGCTGACCTTCGTCGACGTCACGTCCGGGCTCGAGTATTTCGACGCCGAAACCGCTTCGTGGAAAGAATATACGTCGCGCGACGCCGACGGCAGATATATTTATGAATGCCGGGCCGGAGAGGGATTGCTTTTCAGGGTTAAATAAATAATACACGGACGGCTCGTCCGCCGCGGCTGCGGCGGACGAGCCGATTATTGTTCCGCTGATCAGCCGCGGAATATCATCCGGCCGCAGGACGAATATCATCGCGCGAAGCGCGATATCATTAATCCGTCAGAGGCACTGCGTTCGCGGCGGCCGCGTCTTAAACCCTCCCCCGGTGGGAAGGTGCCGGCGAAGCCGGCGGATGGGGGTTGCAGAACCGTCAGAGGCACTGTGTTCGCAGACTGTGAAAAAACGGTAACCGCCGAAGGAAATTGGAGACATCCCAAATACTATATTCCGTTTGCCTTCCCCGAAACGGG
>JAGDAM010000166.1 GCA_017959485.1 Clostridia bacterium | reverse complement strand
TGCTCGGGTATCGTGTCGAAAACTTTTCTGTAATCGGTCATCGGTCAGATTCCTCCCTCTTCCGACAGGGCAACCCCGGATTAACCGAAATCGCCTCAGGACGCGTAATCCGGATTATTTCAGCGCCGGCGCTCCGTACTTTATTCCCTGTTCGTCTCTGAACAGGCCTGTCACTCTATCGACAAGGTAATTGTCCATCGCGTATCCCTTTGCCCAGAGGACGGTTCCGTCCGCGGCGTCAAGCACGAACGTCCAGACCTCCTCCCCGGATCCGACGTTATCATACCCGACCCCGTAGACCTTTCCGTCAAAAAGCACCGATTCTCCCATAAGACAATCCGCTTCGCCGCCCAGAGCACTTATCCTGAAGCTCCGGGCGGATCGTCAAAGATTATTATTCGCGTCAGGTCCGGAATCCGGCGGACCTGTGCACTGCCGCGTACATAAGACTGTCGAAATCAGGCATCGCCGAAGTGATTCCCTCTTCGACAATATCGAGTCCCCCGGCGGCAATCTCACGGCGGAATACGTCGAAAGAAACCGTCCGGCAGCTTGTAGCCGCCACCCGGACGGGACCGGACGGATGGGTCCTCTCGACCGTCTCAAACGCCCGCGAGGCGTCGCTGCGCGTTTCGGTGACGCCGTCTCCCATACTGCATACGAGAGCGACGCCGTTCTCTTTTAGATGATCGCGGATAAAGCGGTAGAAGCCGCGCCTGTCGCTGTCTTCGACCAGCATGTGAACGACCGCCACGGCGTATATCATATCGTATTTTTCGTCGAGCGCGTCGCAGAGACAGTCGAGCACCCGAAAGCTTTCGGCGTATTGCGGCATGTTCCCGCGGCAGTAAGAGATCGCTTCCGGAGACGCGTCGGTCGCGAGCAGTTTTCTGCCGCTCGAAAGCAACTCCGCGGCGTCTCTTCCTTCTCCGCAGCCGATCTCGAGTATCCGGGCGCCGGGGTCCGGACAGAACCTGTCAAGCACGTCGGAAACTATCGGCGTCGGCTGACTGCCGGCCCACTGAAGGCCGAGCCGGTGGACGGCGCGGTAACGGGCGTCGTAAGCCTTGTAATACGGCCCCGGAAACAGCCGGTCGACGATCTTTTTCGCCCTGTGCAGGACCGGCGTCTCCCGGGCGGCAATCAGCCTTCCCAGAGCCGTGCAGCGGCACCTGTCATATTCGGCGACGGCTTCTTCATACGACAGTTTCAGAGTTGAGAGGTGAAAATCCGCCGCCTCCTCCTCCGTCAGCCGCCTTTCTCCGAAGGATCTTGCCAGACACAGGTAGTAATTGTTCAGATTGTGCCTGTGAATCAGGTTGTAGTAATCGCTGACGAGCCCGATCCTGCATATCACGTCGACGTCGGCTCCGAGTTCCTCCCGCAGTTCTCTTTTTACCGCGGGAACAAGGTCCTCGCCCGGTTCGACGCCTCCGCCCGCCGTCTCGATCAGTTCTCCGTCGACGAACGAGTCGTTCCGCACGGCGCGGACGAAATAATAGTTGCGTTCGGAGTCGATAACGATCGCGCGGACGACCGTTCTGTCGTGATCGGTATATGTGAAGGGCCACTCGTTATCCTGAAGTTCGAGGGTCAGCTCCTCTTCCTCCGGAATGAGGTTTTCGCGGTTTTCCATATCGCTTTCAGACTCATATGAGAGCCGTGCTGAAATATCTTTCGGCGCGGTCGGCGAGAACGGTGGCTATGACCTTGTCACTGCCGTACTTTTCGGCCATCTTCTTCGCCGCCCAGACGTTGGCGCCGGAAGAGGTGCCGACCAGCAGGCCCTGTACCCGGGCGAGCTCCCGGGCGGTGCCGATCGCGTCGTCGTCCGAAACTTCGACGATATCGGTGATGATCGACGTGTCCAGGACATCGGGGATGAATCCGTCGCCGATCCCCTGGATCTGGTGCAGTCCCGGCTCGTCCCCCAGAAGCGCCGAAACGTTCTTCGGCTCGACGGCGACTATCCTGCAGTCGGGATTTCTCTCGAGGATATACTCCGCCACGCCCTGGAGCGTGCCGCCGCTGCCGATACCCGACACGTAAACGTCTATCTTTTTCCCCAGCTGTCCGACGAGCTCGACAGCCGTCGTCCGGTAGTGAGTCTCCGGGTTCGCCGGATTCCGGAACTGCTGAGGCATGAAGTAACCGGGCGACGACGATGCGATCCGCTCCGCCTCCTCAACCGAACCGCCTATGCTGAGCTTCGGGTCGGTCAGAACGAGTTCGGCCCCGAGGGCGCGGATGATCTTTTTCCGTTCCTCGCTCATGTTCTCCGGCATGACGATGATCACCCGGTATCCCTTCCGGACGCCGCAGAGGGCGAGCCCAATGCCGGTGTTGCCCGACGTTGGCTCTATGATGGTCATGCCGGGCTTCAGCCTGCCGGATCTCTCGGCCGCCTCTATCATGCCTAGAGCGATCCGGTCCTTGATGCTTCCTCCGGGATTGAGGAATTCTGCTTTCGCGTATAATTTCAGCCCGGTGGTCTGCTCAAGGCTGATCAGCGGCGTGTTGCCTATCAAATCGAGAACGTTGTCGTAATACATACCGTTTATCCTTCCTCCGGCGTTTCTACCGCCGGAAACCTTTCTGTTGATCCGGTAATGAATATCTCTGTGCGACAGTTCTGACCGGTCCGCGGCCACGGCAGGGCACGCCTGTCCGGCAGCCGGAAATCCAGCTCAGAGTTCGGTGAACTTTGCGACTCTGCCTTCGTTTACGAGCACCGGCTCCTCCCTGCCCGAGGCAAAGCGGTGGCGGATGTTTTCGACGGTCAGGCTGTCGATGACGGCGTCGGGATCGATCCTCACCGTCTTCGCCTGCGAGTCGCTCATCTCGTCCCTGAAGACATTGCGTATCTCCAGACGCCAGACGCGGACGCCCTTCGCGACCCAGATCAGCGGCGCCGTGTGGAAACAGTTGCCCTCCCCGAGGGTGAAGCGGTCGCCGCTCAGTCCCCAGGGGGACTTTGAGGCGTATACGCCGTCGATCACTATGCCGTCAAGCCAGATCGGCTCGCCGGGATGGACGTTGTGATGCGTGACGCAG
>JAGDAM010000165.1 GCA_017959485.1 Clostridia bacterium | reverse complement strand
GGCAGCTAAATTATCTCGCTTCGCTCGATAGCTAAATTGTCCCTTCGGGACAGCTAAAATGTTTCGCTCCGCTCGATAGCTAAATTGTCCCTTCGGGACAGCTGAATTATCCACTTCGTTCGATAGCTAAATTGTCCCTTCGGGACAGCTAAATTGCCGCTTTGCGGCAGCTGAATTATCTCGCTTCGCTCGATAGCTAAATTGCCGCTTCGCGGCAGCCACATTAAATTCGACCTTATAGCTCGGCGAAGCCGAATTTCGCTCGCCGGAACGGCGAATTTAGCTATGCGCAGCATAATTTCGCTCGGCGATGCCGAATTTAGCTTGCGAAGCAAATTTAGCTCGGCGAAGCCGAACTCAGCTCGCCGGAACGGCGAATTCATCTGCGTCAGTCAAAACATCCGGCTGTTTTGACTGACGCATATCAAAAGGGCTGTCAGAAACCCGCAAGGGCCTCTGACAGCCGTTTATTCACAGGACGATTACGAAGCCGAGGGAGTTACTTCCTCACCGTAAACGTAAATCACAACCTTGTCTCCGTCCTTGAGGACGTAGTCCTTCATCGCGACTCCGTCGGGATTGGCCTGCGTAGCCGACTTAAGGACGCCGTTAAGCGACCAGACGAAATTGTAAACGATCACGTTGCCGTTGGAAAGGGCCTTTTGTGCGGGCGGCGTGAGTTTTTTCGTCTCGTTCGAGAAACTCATGAACATTCCGTCCATATCGACCTCGTAAGTGGCTTTTCTCTCTTCGCAGAGACGGGCGACGGCGTCGAATGCGGTCGTTCCCTCTTCAACAACGAAGTTGCGGTTAAGGATCATAATGTCTTTGTCGTCCTCAGTCACCACTCCGTCAATCTCGATGTAGACGGTAAGTTTGGGCACCGCGGGCTCGCCGCACGCGGCAAGGACTCCGGCAAGCATGAGCACGGAAAGGCAGGCTGCAATGATTCTGACGGTTCTCTTATTCATTTTTATCCTCCGTTTTTGAGATCGGGATCTGCCGCGCGAATTGCCGGAACGTTTTTCGGGTCGCGGCGCGGCGTGACACACCGAACAGTCTCCGATCGTTATTATATCTCTTTATTTCCGGTTTGTCAAGTCGGTAAGGAGCTAATTTGCGGCGATTGAGAGAGGTTTCGCCCTAAAGAGCAGTCCTATCCGTTCGAGCGACACCGACGACGCCGAATCGGAGAGACTTCGCGATGAAAGAATATCCGACATCGGCGACACCGAAGCGACGTACGCCGCGCTGAGAGACGCCCAGAGATCGGCGTCGAAGTGATCGTTGCAGGTGGCGTTGAACTGGACGTGCTGCGAATCGCGGTAGCTCGAAGTGTACGGAAGAGTCAGGACGATCGTTTTCGCTTTCCCCGTCTTGGGGTCGGTGCCGGCGACAAAACGCATATTGGTGTAATACGGCCAGCTCTTGTGCGACGAGTAGGGTTTGACTCCCGGCGTCAGATCGAACCAGGTGTACTGAGCGTCGAGAATGGGAAGGTATTTGTTTGCGTCGAAAAGGCGGTCGGACTTGTTGACCCGGACAAGCGAAACGCGTGTGATATTCTCTTCGGGGCAGTTGCATCCGGGAAGGCAGAGGCCTCCGGTCACGCTGTCGTAGTTGAACACTACGTGCGTATCGCACTTTTCGGTGGGTTCGGTTCCCCTGATGAAGTATCCGGTCTCGGCGCGGCTGCCGCGCGGATCGAGCAGGCAGGCGTCGGTGATCAGAAGGCCGGAATCCTTGCAGTAGGTCGCGGTGATTATCTGATCCGAATCGGTGAAATGCTCGCGTTGCTCGTCAGGGAG
The DNA here is from genome assembly GCA_017959485.1 of Clostridia bacterium. The sequence continues at coordinate 8,998 of JAGDAM010000165.1, read as the reverse complement.
GGCGGCGTACTCCTCGTGAAGCGGAAGCATGATCTTGTCGAACAGCCGGAGGGTCGGGTTGGCGTCCTTCCACGCTTTCTGCTGAGGATAACCGAACCAGAGTCCGCAAAGGTAATAGGGAGTGTATCCGACGAACCAGCGGTCGTAGTAATCGCCGGCGGAACCGGTCTTACCGGCTACGTCGATTCCGGTGATATTGCCGAACTGAACGCCCGACTCTGTGCCCGGTGTTCCGTAGGCGGTACCGCCGGGAGCCGAGATGACACGGGAAAGCATCTTGTTCATGATCTCGGCGGTCTCCGCCTTGATGGCGAGAGTGCTTTCGACGTCGTGGCTGAGTATGACGTTTCCGGCGTTGTCGGTGACTTTCAGATACGCGTGATAATCGTTATAAACGCCGTCGTTCGGGAAAATCGAATACGCCGCGGTGAGTTCGGCGATTTTAACGCCGTAGGTCAGCTGTCCGAGCCCGAGCGCCGCCTGTCCGATATCCGAGACCACGGTTCCGTCAGCGAGTTCCGAGTACTCGATCAGGCTCTTCATATTGAGCGTATCGTAACAGAAGTTGAAGGAGCGGCGCAGACCGGTGCGGTTGAGCAGCTTCACAGGTATGGTGTTGAGAGACAGCCGGACGGCGTTGTAGATATTCGTCAGTCCGAGATATCTGTTTCCGCCGTCGAATGTTTCGGAGTTTCGCGGCCAGCCGTCGAAGGAAACGGTATAGTTTACCGGCGTGTCGTCCAGCACGCTCGCCCAGGTGTAAGATCCGGAGTCAAGTGCCGGGGCGTAGACCGACAGCGGCTTGATTGCCGAACCCGAGGGACGTTTGGTGTGCCAGGCGTAGTTCCAGAGCCGGTTGCCCGTCTTCTGTCCCCTGGCGCCGGCGACTCCCAGTATGTCGCCCGTGTAGGGATCCATCACTATTCCCGCGGACTGCGCCTTGTATCCCGCGTCTTTGTCCGGGAAGTTGTCTTCGTTTGAAAAGACGTCGTCAAGCAGCTGCTGGATCTCGGGGACAATCGTCGTATAAATCTTAAGACCGCCGCTGTACACCAGCTTCTCGGCGTCGCTGACCGTCATCCCCTTTTCGGAAACAAGGTCGGACACTATCTCCGAGATGACATATTCGGTTCCCCAGGAGATGATTCCGCTTGCCTGCTGTTCGGTAAGCTTTTCATTCTCGGAAGGCGTTTTGATGACGAGCTCGGAGTTCATCGCCTCGTCGTATCTCCGCCTCGAGATCCTTCCCTGGTCGAGCATCTCGTAGAGGATCCATCCGCGGCGCTCCTCGTTGTGCTCCGGGTAATTGATCGGATTGTAATACGACGGATTCTGCGTTATCCCGGCTATAGCCGCGCACTCGAGAAGCGTAAGCTCGGAAACGTCTTTCGAAAAGTAATTGTAAGCCGCCGACTGAACGCCGTAGTTGCTTCCGCCGAAGTTGACTTTGTTCAGATACAGTTCGAGTATCTCGTCCTTGTCCATCTTGGTTTCAAGGTCGAGAGCCCAGAAAATCTCCTGTATCTTACGCTGGATGGTGTAGTCGTCCTCGCCGGTTATGTTTTTGATAAGCTGCTGAGTGATCGACGAACCGCCGAACGACGAACTTCCGGTGAGGAAGGTTAGCGCGGCTCCGAAAGTTCGCTTCCAGTCAACGCCCTGATGCGTCTCGAAGCGCTTGTCTTCGATCGCGATAACCGCGTATTTCAGATCGTCGGGAATCTGATCGAGCTTTACGTAGACGGTCTCCTTGTCGGCGGAGATCTTTTCGCCTTCCAGCGCTTTGACTTCTCCGACGCGGTTGATTCTGTCCTCAAAATCGTAATAGTAAACAGTGGTGGCCGTCGTGCCGCCCGCCATCGTCATCCGGAAGAGCGAAACGTCGATTTCGGTATTGACGTAATTCTTTATATAAATCGTCAGAGCGCATCCGACGATTACCCCGGCCAGCGAAACGATGAGCAAAAGGGTGATGAGCACGTCTGCGACGACTTTAACTATAAGTCCGGCGCCGCGCAGAAGCGTTTTCCACGCCCGCAGCAGTTCTTCCGGCCAGTTTATCTTTTTTTCCACTCGGGACGTCCTCCTTTCACCCGCGGAATCATAATATTATACCACACACATTTGACGATTGTGTGAAGGAGCGCCAAAAAAGATTAAAAAGGGGCGTTACGTGGTCTTTTTTCTTTTCCTGAGCGCCACCGAACCGGGTCCTGCCGCCTCGTTGAGCGCGTCGAGCAGACTTTTCTGCCCGTCGACTCCCGCGTCGGCGGGACGGTATTCCCGGGTATCCGAGAAGAACCAGACCAGCGGCACCCGACCGTCGAAAATCTTCGCGAGATTGTCGCACCTGCGGTATTCGTCGCTGTCACGCGACGGTACCCTGACGAAGACGACGGTGTCCTGTCCGACAGCGGAAAACTCTTCCCCCTCCGAGTCATGCTTTTTCGGCGCGGCGGAAGTCTCCGTTCCGAGGCCGCGCTTCCCTTCCGCCGCCGAATCGCCGCGGTCGCCCGTGTCGCCCGCCGGCGTTTCGGCCGCGCGCGGTTTTACCGAAAAAACGATTCCGCACGCTTCGCGTTCGCCTTTTTCGATAACGTCGCGGGAAAACTCGGGAATTCTCTCTTCCTCCGGCGGATTATCCTCGGCGGCAGAAAAGATATCGAGCTGCCCCGACCCGCCGGCGCCGCGCAGATTTTCAAGTTCGCGGTCGAGCGTTTTGCAGAGTGACGCTCTCGTTTCTCCGGTGAAATCGAAAGCGCCGGACGATATGAGAGAGCACGCCGCCTGGCGCGAAAGATCGTGAGACGGCATCCTCGCGAGAAAATCTCCGAGCGATTCGAAAGCGCCGTTTTTCCGTTCGCTTACTATCTCCTCCGCGAGACGCGGCCCGCACCCGCGAATTCCTGCAAGTCCGAACCTGATCTCTTTTCCGGCGGCCGAAAAATCCGCTTCGCTGAGATTTACGTCGGGAGGAGTCAGCGTCACTCCGAGGCGCGACGCCTCGGAAACAATCTCTCCTATTCTGTCGGTTCCCCAGGATCCGAGCAGCGCGGCGTAGTAATGTGCCGGCGCCTTCGCCTTGAGTAACGCGGTGCGGTAGGTTATCATTCCGTAAGCCACCGCGTGGCTTCGGTTAAAAGCGTATCCGGAGAAGGAAACGAGCGAATCGAACAGATCCGCGGCGGCGGTTTCCTCCATGCCCTTCTCCCCCGCTCCGCGGATGAATTCTCCCTTTTCCTTCTCGAGCGCGCCGCGGTCTTTTTTCGACATCGCCCGGCGGACGAGATCGGCGTGGCCGGCGGTGTATCCGGCGAGAACCCTGAATATGCTTATAACCTGCTCCTGATAGACAACGCAGCCGAACGTCGGCTCAAGCACTTCGCGAAGAAGAGGGTGCGGATATCCGATCCTTCCCGGATCGCGCCTTCCCTCGAGATACTTCGGTATCGAATCGACCGGGCCCGGACGGTAGAGCGCTATCGCGGCAACCAGATCCTCGAGGCACGCGGGACGCATACGCTTTACAAGAGAGGTTATCCCGCCTTTTTCAAGCTGGAAGATTCCGAGCGTATATCCGGACGATATCACCCGATATGCGTCGGGATCGGAAAGTCCGGCGGCGTCGGGATCAAAACCCGGGATCTCCCTTTTAGCGGATTTCTCCGCCTCGTCGATAACAGTCAGATATCTTAGAGCGAGAAAATCGAATTTCAGAAAGCCGAGTTCCGCGAGGTCGTTCATATCGTACTGCGTAACGGCTTCGCCGCCGCTGAGAAACAGCGGAATCTCTCCGCCGTCGCCGCCGCTGCCGTCGGTGATAACTATTCCCGCGGCGTGAACCGACAGATTTCTCGGAAATCCCTCGATTCTCGCGGCGACTGAGACCGCGTCCGCGACCTCCCGCCCGAGCGAGAGGATCGGATCGAGCCGCCCGTCTTTCATCATACCGTCCAGCCCTTCGGCGTCGGACGGAAGCTGCGACACCGCGCGGTCGGCAAGTTCCTGCGACACCCCGCAGACGCGGCAGGCGTCGCGCAGAGCCGCCTTCGGAGCGAAAGTGCCGTAGCTCACGATATGGGCCACGCGCCCTGCTCCGTACTTGTTTCTGACGTACTCTATGACTTCGTCCCGCCGGGCGCTGTCGAAATCGACGTCGATATCCGGCATGCTTACGCGGTCGGGATTGAGAAATCTTTCAAAATACAGGCCGTACGCGACGGGATCGACGTCGGTGATTCCGGCGCAGAATGCGACAAGACTCCCGCACGCGGAGCCCCTTCCCGGACCTACCCTGATCCCGGCGCTCCGGGCGGCGGCGACGTAGTCGGCGACGATCAGAAAATAATCGCAAAAACCCATTGCCCCGATCACTTCAAGCTCGCGGGCAAGCCGGTCGGCGTACTCGTCCACCGTGTGTCCCCCGGCGGGAACCGAACCAGACGCGACAAGCCGGTCGAGCCCCGCCGCGGCGACCGAGAGAAGCCGCTCCTCCGCGACGGTTCCCGCGGGCAGCGGAAACTTCGGCAGGTGCCTTGACGAAGTGTCGTATTCAAAAACGCATCTGTCGGCGATTCTCGCCGTCTGTTCCAGCGCATCCGGGTAATCGGCGAAAAGCCCGGCCATCTCGTCTCCCGATTTGAGTCGGTATTCCGGAGACGACTGAGGCAGCTCGCCGAGCCGTCTGCCCTCTCTGACCGCCGTCAGCGCGTCTCTCGTCGCGGAATCCCCGGCGGAAATGAATTTCACCCGGTTGGACGCGACGCAGCAGAGGCCGGCGGTGGATGCGACTCTCGCGAGCAGCGGGAGCATTCCGGTTTCCGCGGGCAGAAGATGGTTTTCAAGCTCTATAAAAAAGTTTTCGCGCCCGAAAAGAGACCCGTACTTTCTCGCGGTCTCGACGGCTCGCGGATAGTCGCCCTCCGACAGATGCGCGAACACCTCTCCGGAGCTCGCTCCGCAAAGCGCGATTATTCCTTCCGTTCTTCCGCGCAGACGCTCCGCGGGAAGCGCTCCCTCCGCCGCGGACGACTCGTTCACAAGTGACACAAGATTCGAATATCCCTTGGCGTTTTCGCAAAGCAGGACAACGCTTCCGGATGAACCCCCGAAGACCGAAAAGGACAGCTCGCACCCAATTATCGGCTTGATTCCGGCGTCGGCGCAGGCGCGGAAAAAGGCGGGACAGCCGGAAAGCGTCCCGACGTCGGTCAGCGCCAGGGCACGCTGACCCAGGGCGGCGGCCGCCGCGGGCAACGCGTCCGCGCGGCAGGCGCCGTCGAGCAGTGTATATTCGCTGTTTACGTGAAGATGGCAAAAATCGGTCATACGGTCATACCTGCTGATCGTTGGCAAACCTGATTATTTTTTCCATACGGTGATTAAGACCCGATTTTGAAATCGGGGGGGCGTGCATGGCCGCGAGCTCGGTCATCGACGCGTCGGGATTTCTTTCCCTGAGCTCCGCCGTCGCCCTCAGTTCGTCGCTGAGCATTCCGAATTTTCCCGACTCGCGCAGATACGCGATCGCCTTAAGCTGAGCGGCCGACGCCTTCGCGGCGGTTCCTAAGTTTTTCAGTTCGCAGTTCGACTGGCGCTGAAGTTCTCTTTTATATCCGCGCATCAGACCGTACTGCATCAGTTCCATCGCGCATACCGGGGCCCCCGCCGCGGCCGCAAGACCCTCGACTCCCTCCGCGGTCCGCAGAAGAAGAGCCGTGTCTCCCCGCCGGCTTGACATACAGGGAAATATCCCGTCGCGCGAGAGGATCTCGGTCAGTTTCGAAGCTCTCGCCGGGTCCTTGATTCTTATCTCCGCCCGCGCTTCTTTCACGGGATCCGAAAAGGATGCGCACGCGAGAACGACCCCTCCCGTGAAAGCTCTGGAGCAGTTCCGGCATTTAAAGAAATCGGGCGTTTCGGATATTCTGTCCGGATCCGAGAGACCCGAAAGCAGCTTTGTAAGTTTGGGAGAATCAACGATAAACTCGGCGCAGACGCGTCCGTAGGACGAGACGTATTCGGGGTCTGCGCATCTTCCGTAGATTTCGGAAAGCAGCGCTGACGCGAGCCCGACCGTCTCTTTTCCCGACAGTCTGACGTATACCGTCCCTCCGATTCCAGTCTCGGCGTTGACGAGCAGTCCCGCGAGCAGCGAACGGCGGCAGCACGCGGCCGCCGGAAGTTTCCCGATTATCTCGCTTCTGATCTTTTGAGTATAACTGATCATAGGTTTTAGGCGAGATTCTCCGGTACTCGCCGGATTTCGCATTCGGGTCTCACTCCGTAAATCCGTTCGAGGGTGTCCTGTACTGTTTCTATCAGCCGGAGCACGTCGGAGCAGGTGGCTCCGCCGCGGTTTACGATAAAGCCGGCGTGCTTTACCGAGACTTCGGCTCCGCCGACCCGGCAGCCCTTGAGCCCGGCTTCCTCTATCATTTTGCCTACGTACATATCCGGCGCCGGGCGCTTGAAAACGCTTCCCGCGCTCGGATATTCGAGCGGCTGCTTTTCGCGCCTCTTCGACGCGAGTTCCTTCATGAGAGCGTAAATGCTCTCCGGGTCTCCCTCTTCCGCCTCGAATTCGGCCTCGAGAAGCAGTAGATTGCTCCGCTCCTGCAGAATACTGCGGCGGTAGGACAGACCGAGCCGTTCTGCGGGAAGCTCGTAAACCGTCATCTTTTCCCTGTCGAGGACGGTGACCGACACGAGCCGGTCGGAGAGCTGGCCTCCGTAGGCGCCGGCGTTCATAAACACTCCTCCGCCGACCGTTCCGGGTATACCGTGAGCAAACTCAAGGCCGGCGAGCGACGCCGCCGCGGCCCGAGACGCCATCGTCGACAGGCGGCAGCCCGCCGGGGCGGAGATGCGGTTTCCGCGGACCGAACAGCTGTCTGCGCCGGCGGTGATTATCGCGGCCCCGCGCAGTCCGGCGTCGGAAAAGAGCAGATTCGTTCCCCGTCCGACGATGAAGAAAGGCACGCCGCACCCGTCGAGAGCCGCGACGCCGGCGCAGATCTGCGAAGCGTCCGACGGAAAGACGGCGAGATCCGCCGGTCCTCCTATCCTGAAAGAGGTGTGACCGGCGAGCGGTTCATCCGCCGCCGCGCGGATATTCAGTTTTTCGAGCAGCGCGGCTGCTTTGGCGAGAGAAGCGTTCATGATGAAAAAATCTTTCGGGAAATATTCTTTTTATCTTCCGATACTGTCGAGCAGTTCCGGCAGTTTTGTCACCGAGTCGATGACGTAATTGATCTTGATATCATCCGGAGCGGCGTGTCCGCCGCGGTTGATCCAGCAGACGTCGAGTCCGAAACCGATTCCGCCTTTGACGTCTGACGAAAGCGAATCGCCGACGACCAGCGCGCAGTCGGGATCGAATCCCGGAATGGCTTTCGCGACTCCCTCGAAGAATCCGCGCGAGGGCTTGACGAATCCGATCACGTCGGAGATGAACACTCCGCGCAGATACGGGAGAAGTCCGCTGTCGGCTATTCTCCTCTCCTGGACCGGTCCGATACCGTTGGTAATAATATATAGGTCGCGGTCGCGTGAGAGACGACGCACCGTCTCCTCGGCGCCAGGAAGCAGACTGTGCTGAAACGCGAGCCAGTCGGCGTATTTCTCGGCGATTTCCTTAGGATCCGCTGCGAATCCGTGAGTGCGGAGAAACTCCTCGAAGCGGGCGTATTTGAGCCGCTCCTTGGTGATCTCCCTCCGCTCGAGCATCTGCCAGTATTTTTTGTTTATTGCGCTGTAGGAGGCGATAATCCCGTCGTCCGACGGCAGCCCCGCCGAGTCGAGGACCGAGCGCAGCGTGTCCCTCTCGCATTTGCCGAAATCGAACAGCGTGTCGTCTGCGTCCATAAGGAGAACGCCGTATCTTTTGAAAGGACTCATTTGGACACTCTTATCCTGTCGCTGAAGGTAATCACCGGGACGGCTCCCGCCTCGGAGGCAAGTTCGAACAGTCTGGCGCATATCGGATTTTCGGTATAAAAATGTCCCGCCTCGAACAGGCAGATCCCAGAGTCGGACGAATCGGTCAGATTGTGATAACCGACCTCGCCTCCGACCAGGGCGTCGGCTCCGCAGTCGATCGCGTCGCCGATGAGCGATTTGACCGAACCGCCCGCCACCGCGACTCTGCGGATCGGCCTCCCCGTATCCGAATAGGAAACGAAGGGAGCGCCGAGGTTTTCCCTTATGAGATCTGCGAACTCCTCGGCGTACATAGGCCGCTCGAGCACTCCCACGCGGAGAAGATCTCCCTCTCCGGCCTTAAAGGTATCGCGCACGCCGATAAGTCCGGCGAGCATGTCGCTGACGCCTCCGTCGGCCGCGTCGAGCCGCGTATGGAAACTCATAACGGCAATGCGGTTCTCTATCAGTTTAATCAGCTTGGCGCCGCGCGGGTCGTCAAGGCAGACCGAACCGATTCCGCCGAAGAGCATCGGATGATGCGCGAGAAAGACCTGACACTCCTCGGCGCAGGCCTCCTCGACGACGTCGGCCGTGACGTCGAGCGCTATCAGCACTTTTTCGACTTCGACCGAAGGATCCGGGCAGCAGGACATACCGTCGGCGTCTCCCGGAAGAGACAGTTCCGACGGAATCTTTTCACAGAGAAACGCGTAAAATTCCGCAACGTTCATCTTTCTGCTCCTTTTTTGCGGCAATATCGCACGACTTGTGCGGGAAACTTCCCTTCTCTCCGTCCCGCGGACGGTTCCGGATCGCACGAAAAAAACGCTTGTTTTTTTGCGGTCGGTGTGGTATAATATTTGAGCTTCAGCGAAGGCGGGGGATTATATCCCGCGCTTCGAATGAATAATACGTCCCCGTAGCTCAGCAGGATAGAGCGGTCGCCTCCTAAGCGACAGGCCGTTGGTTCGAATCCAATCGGGGACGCCACGCAGACCGGTTTCCTTCGCGGAAATCGGTCTTTCTTTTTTTACCCGGCGAATGATTACACTGCTGCTGGCTCAATGCCGATTAT
>JAGDAM010000164.1 GCA_017959485.1 Clostridia bacterium | reverse complement strand
GCCTATCGGCTCCTGCGCGCTCGCCGGGACAACCTATCCCGCCGACCGGCTCGGCGAATCGCTTGAACTCGGTTTCGACGGTATCTGCGACAATTCGATAGACGGAGTTTCCGACCGGGATTTCGTTATCGAGTTCGCGTCGGCTCTTTCGCTTATAATGACGCATCTCTCACGCTTTTCCGAGGAGATCATCCTCTGGTCGAGCTGGGAGTTCGGTTTTATCCGCCTCGACGACGCTTACACCACCGGTTCGTCGATAATGCCTCAAAAGAAAAATCCCGATATGGCCGAGCTCGTGCGCGGCAAAACGGGACGCGTATACGGAGATCTCATGTCTCTGCTAACTGTCATGAAGGGCCTGCCCCTCGCCTACGACAAGGATATGCAGGAGGACAAGGAGGCGATATTCGACGCCTGCGACACCGTGTCCGCCTGCCTTGAGATCTTTGCGGGAATGATACCCGGAATATGCGCGGACAGAAAGCGGATGCGCGAGGCGGCCGAAAAGGGCTTCATAAACGCGACCGATCTTGCCGACTATATCGTATCCCTCGGGATCCCTTTCCGAACCGCTTACAAGCTCTCCGGGCGGCTCGTGGAGGTCTGCGCCGGTCAGGGGCTGGCTCTGTCGGATCTTCCGCTCGACGAATACAGGAAGGTCTGCCCCGAGATCGACGAACGGGTCTACCGGGAGATCGATCTCGACGCCTGCGTTTCGCGCCGTTCGAGTCCGGGAGGAACCTCTCCCGTCCGGGTGGCGGAACAGATCGCGTCGCTGCGCGAAAAACTGCGTCCTGTCCCGTGATCAATAATAACTGACTGGAATCATATGCGAAATGAGCGAAAAAAGCATCTTTTCCGAAATTGAAAAGCCGCGGCGCGGTCCGACCCTTCAGGAAAAACTGGCGGCGAGAAAGTACAAAACGCCTTCCCGTTTCATTACCTTTCTGTACGATCACATCGCGTCGGCGGTACTGCTTCCGAAATACAATCCGCATATTACCGTCGATCCGTCGGCCGCGGAGCTTCATACGCCGTGTATTATCGTCTGGAACCATCTGTCGCGGCTCGACCATCTCTATACGATGAAAGCGGTATACCCGCGCGCCTACAACATGGTAGCGGGGTACAGCGAGTTCTTCAGGTCGCACCTGCGCGCGGTCTTCAAACTCAATCAGATCATTCCGAAAAAGATCTACGAGGCCGACATTCCGGGGATCCGGGCGATGTCGTCCATCCTGAAAAAAGGCGGCATCGTCACCTTCTCGCCCGAGGGAATGAGTTCGATCTACGGTACCAACCAGCCGGTCGTGCCGGGTTCGGGCAGGTTCATCAAGTTCTTCGGAGTCCACGTCTATTTTCTCGAGGAAAGGAAGGGAAGGACCGAGGCGAGACTGTCGCTTCTCTATACGCCCGAGCAGCTTGCCGAGGCGACGGGCGACGAGGTCGAGGCGAAGCTCAACGAGATATTCCGTCACGACGATTACGAGTGGACACGCGAGCGGCATATAAAGTGGAATATGCACGGGCGCAGCTGCGAGCATCTCGACGAAATCTGCTACCGCT
>JAGDAM010000163.1 GCA_017959485.1 Clostridia bacterium | reverse complement strand
GGCGATGTAAAAAAACTCGTTTCACGAGTTTTTCCATCGCCGTCGAGCGTTTGCTCGGCGCGGGACCGCGCCGTTTTTGCCCGTTAATTTTGCGTTTTATACTGTTTTTGCAGCAAAAAACGCAAAGCTCGCGCAAAAATCACGGTTTCCCGGCCGTGACAGGTGCGGGGCTGTTAAAAACCCAAGGTTTTTGAACAGCCCCTTTTCCGTTTATTTTCGACCCCCGCGTTTCACGCCGCCGAAAGCAGGGCGGTCAAAGATCTTTTCATTACTGTTTTGTTCTCAGTCCTTCGCGATCTTCGCGAAGTCGTTGAGCTCCTTCTGAGCCATCTTTTTGATCGCGTTGTAGGAGGAAACATAGTTGTCGCGGTCGCCGATCATCGCGTTGCGCAGGAGGTCGGAAGAACCGCCCGGATTGAAGACGCTGACGAAATCAAAGGAAAGATTCTCATAGATCAGGTCGAGAGTCTTCCAGGAGTCGGCGTCGCGCGAGACTCTGCCGCGGAGCATGATCTCGTAGACCGCGGGAACGATGTTGTCGTATGAGAAGACCGCCATCGTCTCGAGTATCAGTCCGGTGGTCTCCATGTCTTCGTCCGAGAAGGGCACGCCCACTCCCGAGGGGAGCCAGGTGTTGCAGGTCGAGAGGTATTTCTCCTGCTCGACGGTGGCCTTCGGACAGGGTATGATGGCGAAATCGTCCGCCATGTCGCGCATCAGCATGACGCCGAGCACGGTGTCGTCGATGAAGAGGGCGTTGCCGGGTTTGAAGATGTCAAGATCGTAGTCCTTCGCCCCGTTCGGGTTGTTGAGCACCGACGTGCGGTCTCCGAAGAGCGCCGAACACTTCTCGACGAGGTTCACAAAGCTCTCGTCGTCGAGCGCCAGGCTGTATTCGCCGTCGGAAAACCGGCGGGCGTCGAGTCCCGAGCCGACATAGAGCGCGTTGCCGAAGGTCGGATCGATGACGAGTCCCCAGAAATCCCTGTCGGTCAGCACGCCGTCGTTGTCGAGATCGTGCGTGACGCCCTTGATCATCTCGGCGAGTTTGTCGATCGTCCAGCGCCCGTCGAGCACCACCTTGTAGGGATCCTCGAGCTTGTAGTCATCGACGATCCTCTTGTTGGCCATCATGACGATCGGCGTCTGATAGAGCTGCGGCGAGATCGGGCCGGTGGTGAAGTAGAGCTTGCCGTAAAGCTCCATGTTGACCGTCATCGACTCGTTCCAGTATTTGCTGTTGAGAGACAGATGCGGGATCCCGTTGAGATCGAGGAGATTGCCCGAGGTCGTAAGGGTGTTGATGCCCGAGGACATCGATGTGATGACGACGTCGCATATCTTCTCGCCGGTGCGCAGCGCCGCCTGGAGTTTGTTCGTCACCTGACTGCGGTCGCTCTCTGCGACATACTTCAGATGGATGTTAAGACGGTCCTCGACTCCGAGGTCGCGCAGATAGATCGACTCGTTGATCGGATCGCCGGCCTTTTCCTCCATATAGAAGTTCTGGCGTTCGGAATTGCTCTGTCCGAAGACGGTGAAGGTGATCTCGCCGAGATCGCGCTTCTCGAGCGTATCGAGATAGGAGGTCTCGGGAACGGTCTCCGGAACAGACCCGGAGGTGCTTTCCGCGCCGGTCGTTTCGGCCGGCTCGGCGTCGGCGCAGCCGGCAAGGGCCGCGAGAACCATGAGAAGCGACAGCAGGACCGCCGCCGCGGCTTTTGTCTTTCGGTTCATATTATATTCCTTCTTTCTGATTAATCGGGTATGATTTATTATATCGTTAAAAAATCGATTTGTCAAGTTATCTTCCCGACGCCCCGGATTTTTTTCATTTATGTTGACAAAAACAGGCGACGCGGGTATAATTATCAATGAAAAACGCAAAAAAAGGCGGTGATTTGCTGTGACTGAGACCGGCGAAAAGCTCTTCCGGAAAGGCGGATCCGGGTATATATCGGGAGAGATAGAAAAGGCGCTGCGTGACGGGACTCGTAAAGTGACCGTCACCGGCGACTGGGAGATCGACGCGGCTGTGAAGCTGCCTTCCGACTTCACGCTGATCCTCTCCGACTGCCATCTCCGGATGGCGGACGGCAGCTTTTCCAACATGTTCACGAACGAACACTGCTATACCGACGCCGGCCGAACGCCGGAAGGCGCGGACCGGAAGATAGCTGTCATCGGCGAAGGCCGGGCGATCCTCGACGGCGGCGAGTACAACGGCCTGTCCGAGAGGAACGAACTGAAAGACGGCATGCCGCCGATATGGAAGAACAACCTCCTGCTCTTCTCCAACGTCGACGGCTTCAGGATATCCGGCGTCGAGTGCCGGAACATGCGCT
>JAGDAM010000162.1 GCA_017959485.1 Clostridia bacterium | reverse complement strand
GGCGTCTCGGCTTCTATCCCGGCGATTCGCGCGACCCGGTCCTCTGCGAGCGGGTCATGAGCCGCGAGATACCGGCCTCCTGTCAGACCGACACCTGCCACCGTCTGGTGGATTTCGGGCGCGACGTCTGCCGTGCCGCGCGGCCCGACTGCGCGCGCTGCCCCGGGGCCGTAAAAAAGATGTGTGAGAGGAAAGAAAAGTGTTGACTCGGTTTTACCTGTCCAAAGCGACGGGATTGCGGAAAATGCCGCTCGCGGCGGCCGCGATCCTGTTGCTTTTATGCTTTTTATCGGGGTGCGCGGGCGCCGTTTCCGAAGACACACTGCCTCCCGCAACCGAGCCGGCGACCGAAACAGACGCGCCTGCCGCGGAACATGTTCTCTTTGAGAACGGAGATTTTCTTTTTTCCTTTGTCAGGCAGTCCAGTCTGTCGGACGCCGCGGTGACCGAAGTCTCGGCGGTTTTCAGAAAGGTTAAGGCGCTCGGAGAGGGACAGATGTCGTATACCGACGACTTTCTGATGCCCGGGACCGAGCCCGATCCCGAAAAGCCCGAGATACTGGTCGGACTCACCAACCGCCCCGAGACCGAAGGCGCGCTCGACGGTCTGCTTTCGAGAGACTGGTTCGTCGGATTTGTAGGAAACAAGCTGGTAGTCGCGGGCGTGACCGAGGAGGCGACGCTCGAGGCGGTCTCGTATTTTGAGGGAATCGTCGACTGGATGAGCAAGAGCGAACGCGTCGTTTTCGAGGGATTCGAGGAACCCGTAATCAAACGGTACGACTATCCCGGAAAAACCGCGTCTGTAGCCGGGACGCCGGTCGCGAAACTTCCGATAGTATGTTCGCTCAGCGAGGATGAGAACGCCCGCGACGCCGGAAGCCGGCTGTCGGCCGAAATAGGCAGGGCGTGCGGCACAGTTCCATCGGTTTTTAATCCGAGGGATTATACTTCCGGTCCGGCGATATTCGTCGGAACCTCCTCGGAACGGGCGAAGGAGATTGCTTCGACTGTGTCGGGTTCCGAATGGGCGATCACGGTTGAAAACGGCTGTCTTTACGTCAGCGGAGTCAATTCCTGGTCGGTGAAGGCGGGCTGCCTCGGCCTCGCCGCCGACTATATCGGGAAGGGCACGGATCTTCCCGACGGAACGGTAATTAAAGGAGATTCAATGGGAATTCAGATAAGCGAACGCGCGGCCGGGTCGGATCTGCGGATCATGACCAACAACGTCTGGAACTGCGACAAGAACAAGGACGCCTGGATCGCGATGGGAGAGGACTGCTCGGCTCCCGTCCGGGCCGTCGGGTTCGCGAGGGTCTATTCGGCTTATATGCCCGACGTGATCAACACGCAGGAGATGACGGCGCTCATGCTCTCGTCGATACTGCGCAATCTTGAAAAATTCGGAGTGAAATACAAATCGCTCGCGATAAACACGCCCGTTGCCGATTTCACCGCTCTGATATACAATCCCGAGACGATCACGCTTGAAAAGTCGGGTCACCACGTTTTCGACTACGGCTCCGACTCGAACTCAAAAGGATATACCTGGGGGCTTTTCCGGCTCAATTCGAGCGGCAAGCGGTTTATCTCGCTGTCGACTCACATGTGGTGGAAGGGAGAGTCGGCGCAGCCGGGAAGCAACGCCTGGCGCGAGCGGCAGGCGGCCGAAATAGTCGAAGCCACAAAGAAACTCGCCGAAGAATACGGCTGTCCCGTCTTCGTTCAGGGAGATTTCAACACGCAGACGACCACCGCCGCCTTCGCGGTCTTCACGAACGGGGGCTTTTCGAACTGCCAGAAAATCGCCGCGTCGACCGACAATCTGCGCGGATATCATTCCTGCTCCCCGACCGGATACTCGAAGGAACTCTCGCCCGGCACCTATACCGCCAACGGCATAGACCACATGCTGGTGAGAAACCTCGGGGACTCGAAAGTGATCGCCTTCGCGCATATAATTCCGGATTTCTACTATCCGCTTTCGGATCACTATCCGGTCTATATCGACGTAAAGCTCAACTGAGAGGAAGATAAATGAACAACACCGTTGGTTACTCGAAAGATCTGCCGCTGTACGGGGAATTTGACGTGATCGTTCTGGGCGGAGGTCCGGCCGGCGTCTGCGCCGCGATCGAGGCGGCGAGAGACGGAGCGTCGGTGCTGCTCTGCGAACGCACCGGCATGCTCGGCGGAAGCGCGACGTCGGCGCTTGTGGGTCCGTTTATGACCTGTTACGACCGGGACGGAAACCGCAAGGTCGTGGGCGGACTTTTCGACGAGATCGTCGGAAGAATGATTGAGCTCGGAGGGGCGATACATCCTTCCGAATGCGACTCGCCGAGCGTGTTCACATCCTTCATCGGCAAGTATCACCGTCACGTAACTCCCTTTGATTCTTATGTTCTGCAGCTTGTGCTCGACCGGATGACGGCCGAGGCGGGCGTGCACGTTCTGCTTTATACGTCGTTCGCCGACAGCGTCGCGAAGGACGGAAAGATAGATTATACCGTGCTCGACGCGCCGCAGGGCCTCGTCGCAGCGCGGGCGGGCGTCTATATCGACTGCACCGGCAACGCCGACGTCGCCGCGGCCTCCGGAGTTCCTACCCGCAAGGGAGGCGACAACGGAGAATCGCCCCAGCCCGGGACTCTCTTTTTCGAGGTCGACGGGGCTGAGGACGAAAAATTCACAGAGCGCCCGAAACGCCCGGTAAAATGCTACCGCAAGCCGGTCCCCGGCAGTTACAAGGTCAATCACCTGCGCGTTTTCGACGTCGACCGCGCCGACGCAGACAGTATGACCCGCGGCCATACCGAGGCGCGAGAACAGATCCTGGATTCATACCGGGTCCTGCTGAACACTCCGGGGTTCGAACATTCAAAGATTACGCAGGTCGCGCCCGAGCTCGGAATCAGAGAGGGTCGGCATATCGATGGCGTCTACCGTCTGACGGTTGAGGATCTCTCGTCCGGGACGGTGTTCCCGGACACGATCTGTCGGTTCGGATACGGTATGGACGTTCATCCGAGGACGTCGGACGGTCAGTTCGGCGGCGGATTTTCGGGAGAAGTCGCCCCCGAATACTGCATTCCCTACCGTTCGCTTCTGCCGCTCGGATGCCGGAACCTGATAGTCGCCGGAAAGACTCTTTCCGCGGACTCACAGGCCGCCGGAGCCGTCAGAGTCATGCCTGCGTGCATGGCGATGGGACAGGCGGCGGGAGCCGCGGCCGCGCTCTGCGTAAAGCACGGGACTCAGCCGGAAGGGGTCGACGTCGCCGAACTTGTCGGCATCCTCCGCGAACACGGAGCATATCTGCCCGAATAAAAGAGAGGGTATTTCAATGAAAACACAGGCAGTAAGGATTTACGGAAAAGGAGATCTGCGCCTCGAGCAGTTCGAACTGCCGCCGATCGGTGACGACGAGATTCTCGCGCACGTGGTCTCCGACTCGATCTGCATGTCCTCCTACAAGGCGGCGATGCAGGGCGCGGATCATAAGAGGGTCCCCGACGACGTCGCCGACAATCCCGTCGTCATCGGCCACGAATTCTGCGGCGAAATCGTCGCAGTCGGTAAAAAATGGGCGGATAAATACAAACCCGGCCACAAATTTGCCATCCAGCCGGCTATGAACTACAAGGGCTCGCTCGCCGCTCCCGGTTACAGCTACCGCTATATCGGCGGCGACTCGACCTACGCCGTGGTTCCGAACGAGGTGATGGAGACCGGATGCCTGCTCGATTACGGAGGAGACGCCTTTTTCTACGGCTCGCTCGCCGAGCCGGTCTCCTGCGTCATCGGGGCTTTCCACGCCAATTACCACACTCACGCCGGGTCATACGTCCATCACATGGGAATAGCGGAAGGCGGAAATCTCTCGATACTCGCCGGGGCGGGACCTATGGGACTCGCGGCGATCGATTACGCCGTGCACGGTCCGAGAAAGCCCGGCGTCTGCGTCGTGACCGACATCGACGCTCAGCGTCTCGAACGCGCCGCCGCAATCCTTCCTCCGGAGGAGGCCGCGCGCGAGGGAGTCAAGCTGATTTACGTCAATACGTCCGGTATGGACGATCCCGCCGGATCTCTCCGGCGCCTTTGCGGAGACCGCGGATACGACGATCTTCTGGTCATGGCTCCCGTCCGTCCGCTCGTCGAGCAGGCCGACGCGATGCTCGCGCGGGACGGCTGCCTCAATTTCTTTGCCGGTCCCACCGACACCGCCTTTACCGCCGGATTCAACTTCTACAACGTGCATTATTCGTCGACTCACGTCTGCGGAACGAGCGGCGGCAACACCGACGACATGCGCGAGGCGCTGGCTCTGATGGAGCAGGGAAAGATCAATCCCGCGGCCATGATAACCCACGTCGGCGGTCTGAATTCGGTAATCGAAACGACGCTGAACCTGCCGCACATCCCCGGCGGGAAGAAGCTGGTCTATACGAACAAGGATCTGCCGATGACGGCTATCGCCGATTTCGCGGAGCTCGGGAAGACAGACGAATTCTACGCGTCGCTCGCGCGGATCGTCGCGGACAACAACGGGCTGTGGTGCGCCGCCGCCGAAAAATACCTTCTTGAGAACGCTCCGGAGATTTCGGGCGTTCCGGAAAAGAGATAAATATGCTGAACAGAGAGAATTTAGCCGCGCTCGCCGCGATGTCGAACAGATACGGATCCGATCCTTCCTTCGTCCTCGCGGGCGGCGGGAACACGTCGTACAAGGAGGACGGAGTCCTGTACGTCAAGGGCTCGGGTACCGCTCTCGCGACGATAAAAGCCGAAGAGTTCGTCCGCATGGACCGGGATAAACTCGAACTTATCAGGCAGAAAAAGTATCCCGAAGACGAATCCGAACGCGAGGCGGCCGTCCTTGCCGATATGATGGCGGCCCGTCTTCCCGGCGAGACCCGACGGCCGAGCGTCGAGACGCTGCTGCACGATCTTTTCCCCTACGCCTTCGTGCTTCACGTGCATCCGGCCCTCGTCAACGGACTGACCTGCTCGAAGGAGGGAGAGCGGATCGTGAAAGAGCTTTTCCCGGACGCCGTATGGATTGAAAACTCCAAGCCGGGTTACTGTCTGGCCGATCTTTGCCGCGAGCGCCTCGCGGGCCGCCGTACGGCCGACGGAAGATTTCCGCAAGTGGTCTTTCTGCAGAATCACGGCGTCTTTTACGCCGCCGACACGGTTGCCGAGATAGATCTGCTCGCTGCCGAAGTTATGGAAAAGCTCGGTGAAATGATAAAGAAGGAGCCCGACGATTCCGACGCCGAAGTCGATCTGACCCGCTCCGCCTCCGTCGCTCCGGTAATCAGAATGCTTTACGGAGAGGGTTCTCCCGCCAGCGTGAGATTCGAGAGGCAGAAGTCGCTGCTCGAATACGATCCGCTGACCGGAAGTCTGTCTCCCGACCATATCGTCTACTGCAAGGCGTCGCCGCTGATTGTTTCCGACGGAGACGATATTCCCGCCGCATTCGCGGCATACCGCGAAAAGAACGGATACAAACCGAAAATCGTATATTACCGCGGACTCGGCGCCTTCTGCTGCGGAAACACTTATAAAGAGTCGCTGATCGCCTCGGAGGTATTCTTCGACGCGGTGAAGATCACCGTCTACGCGGAGTCGTTCGGAGGCGTCTCGCCGATGCCCGGATGGCTCGAGTCGTTCATAGTCAACTGGGAGGTCGAAAGCTACCGCTCGAAGGTATCTCTGTCGGCTGCCGCGGCCGGACGCCTCGACCGGAAGGTGATGATAGTCACCGGCGCCGCTCAGGGCTTCGGGAAGGGAATTGCCGAGGAGGCAGCAAAAGAGGGAGCGTATACCGTCATCGCGGATATGAATTACGAAGGCGCCGTCGCGCTCGCGGAAACGCTGCCCTCGTCGACCGGAGTACGCGTCAACGTCACCGACGAGGAGTCGGTAAGGAAGATGATCGAGTATACCGTGCTCGAGTACGGAGGCATCGATATACTCGTCAGCAACGCCGGCGTCGCGCGCGCCGGAGGACTGTCCGAGATGACGCGCGAGACCTTCGATTTCGTCACGGCCGTCAACTACACCGGATATTTCCTCTGCGCGAAATACGCGTCGGAAATCATGAAGATTCAGAGCGCCGTCTGCCCGGGGTATATGAGCGACATAATCGAGATAAATTCGAAATCCGGACTCGCGGGATCAAACCGCAACTTCGCCTACGCCGGAAGCAAGTTCGGCGGAATAGGGCTGACGCAGAGCTTCGCGCTTGAACTTGCTCCGTGCGGAATCAAGGTCAACGCGGTCTGCCCGGGCAACTTCCTCGACGGACCGCTGTGGTCGGATCCGGAGCGCGGACTTTTCGTGCAGTATCTGAAAGCCGGCAAGGTGCCGGGCGCGAAGACGGTCGCCGACGTGCGGAAGTATTACGAGTCGAAGGTGCCGCTCGGACGCGGCTGCTTCCCGAAGGACGTCGCGAGAGCGATTTTCTATATCGTCGAACAGACCTACGAAACCGGTCAGGCAATCCCGGTCACCGGCGGACAGGAAATGCTTAAGTGAGAAACGCGGATGATAAGATATATTAACAACCACATACATACCGTACATTCGTTTTCACCCTACACCCCGACCGCCGCGGTCGAGGCGGCGGCCGCCTCGGGGCTCTGCACCGCAGGCATCATGGATCACGATACCTGCGCCGGTTCGCGCGAGTTTTTAGCGGCGGCGGAACGGATAGGCATGCCAGCGACCTGCGGCGTCGAGTGCCGGGTCGATATGTCGGGGACGGCGGTCGCCGGACGGCGGCTGAACAATCCCGACCAGAAATCGGTCGCCTACGTGGCGATGCACGGCATACCGCATATCTTTTTCGACGGGGTTGACGCCTGGTTCGCTCCTTTTCGCGAAAAGAGGAATCTGCGCAACCGCGCGATGGTCGAAAAGATCAATGAGATATTTGCTCCGTTCGGCATTTCGCTCGATTTCGACCGCGACGTGCTGCCCCTGTCGGTCACCTCGGTCACCGAGCGGCATCTGCTCTTCGCGCTGACGAAAAAAATAACCGCGAGATACCCCGATCCCGCGGCGGCGGAAAGGTTTCTTGCGTTCGATATTGGGCTTCCGCTCTCGGAAAGGCAGCGCTCGGCGCTCACCGGAGAGGGATACGATCCGCGGTTTTACGAGTACGACATACTCGGAATACTCAAGAGCAATCTGATCGGAAGGGTTTATATCGACGCGGCCGACGAATGCCCGCCGGTCGAAGACTGGGTCGCGATGGTGAAGAGGTATTACGGGGTCTCGGCGTACGCCTATCTCGGCGACGTCGGCGATTCGGTCACCGGCGACAAGAAGTCGCAGAAGTTCGAGGACGATTATCTCGATTTGCTCTTCGCGGAACTCGCGCGGCTCGGTTTTGACGCAGTGACCTTCATGCCTACGAGAAACACTCCGGCCCAGCTCGACCGCGTGATGTCGCTCTGCCGCGAGTACGGATTCTTCCAGATCAGCGGAGAGGATATCAACTCGCCGCGCCAGAAGTTCCTCTGCCGCGCCTACGAGGACCCGAAGTTTTTCCACCTCGCCGACGCCGCGTTCCGGCTGATCGATTACGAAAACGCCGCGACGAAGGATCCGGAGAGGGCGAGAAGAGAATTCGGGGAAATGTTTAGAAGTTGAGATTAATTATGAATTATGAATGATGAATGATGAATTGGAGACTAATTCGAAATTCGGGAAGCGGAATTAAGACGTGCGAATAAACGTCAATAATTATTAATGCATACTGTAGGATCGGCCATCGGCCGACCGCCTGAAATCGGTAATCGAAGAGGGAAATTGGTGCTATCCCAAATACCATATCACATTTGCCTTCCCCGTTTCGGGGAAGGGTGGACCGCGAATGCGGTGGATGGGGCGGATCGACGCGGCTTTGCCTTCCCCCGAGGGGAAGGTATCGGCGAAGCCGACGGATGAGGCGTCGCGAAAGCGGTGGATTTAGAATTTGCCTTCCCCATTTTGGGGAAGGGGGACCGCGGAAGCGGTGGATGGGGCGGAACGATGCTGCTTTGCCTTCCCCTGGGGGGAAGGTGGATTTCGTCCTCGACCGCAAGGCGAGGACGAAAGACGGATGAGGTGTACAGAAACGACAGAGGTACTGAACCATCGATACTATGTGACTGCACCCTCCCCTGGGGGAGGGTGGCACGGCGTACGGCTCTGCCGGACGGCCGTGACGGGTGAGGGTTGCGGCAACGTTGCTATACCTCAATAATCG
>JAGDAM010000161.1 GCA_017959485.1 Clostridia bacterium | reverse complement strand
CAACGTTCGCAACTCGAGCGTGTACGATCTCGATTTCGTCGAGATATTCGATCCGGAGCTGCCGTAATGAAGAAAGCCCCGGCTGTTAAACTCGGCATAGACCGGGTTCTCGAACCCGAGTTCGCGCCTCTGTTCGGGGGGCGCCGCCTCGGCGTCGTCTCGGCCTGCTCCGGGCTCTCGTCAAGTTACAGGTTTCCGATAGATATTCTCAACGAAAACTATACCGTGTCCGCGATTTTCGCGCCCGAGCACGGCCCGAGAGGGGTGCTGGGACCCGGCGAAAAGGTCGGCGGAGGCGTCGACCGGATAACCGGACTCGAGGTGCGCAGTCTTTATGAAGACATAATCAGACCGAAGGCGGCGGCCGGCACGCCCGATCCGGGCAGCAGGTCATACTCTCCCGTAGACGGATCCCTCTCGGACGTCGACGTTATGGTTTTCGATATGCAGGACGCCGGATCGAGGTATTTCACCTACGTTTCGACGATGTACTGCTGCATGAGAGCCTGCGCCGAAGCAGGAATACCCTTCTGCGTTCTTGACCGCCCGAATCCGCTCGGAGGCGACGTCGAGGGGAACGTCCTCGATCCCGCCTTTTCCTCCTTTATCGGACTCACCGAGGTCCCGATCAGGCACGGAATGACGACCGGCGAGCTCGCCCGCTTCTACAACGGAAAGTACAAACTCGGATGCGAGCTTTACGTTGTTCCGATGTCGGGCTGGACCCGCGATATGTACTTCGACGACACCGGTCTGCCCTTTGTCCGTCCGAGTCCGAATCTGCCGACCTTCGAGTCGGTGCTCGTATACAACGGGACCTGCCTCTTTGAAGGAACGAACGTTTCGGTCGGGCGGGGAACCACGCTCCCCTTCACGATGATCGGGGCCGGGTATATCGATCCCGTTCGTCTCGCCGACCGTCTCAACGCGGACGAAACGCTCGAGGGAGTGAGATTTTCTCCCGCCTTCTTCCGCGCCGAGTACTCGAAACTCACCGGAGTGCCGCTCTACGGCGTGACGATCCACGTCACCGACAAACGCGCGCTTCGCGCCGTGCGTCTCGGCGTGACGATGATGCGTGATATTGAGGAGATGTATCCCGAATTCGAGTATACGCCGCCGAAGAACCCGGCCGCGAGATTTCATATAGATCTCGCCGCGGGCGGGAGCGAACTCCGGACGTCGGGGAAGAGCGCCGACGAACTTATCAAAAAATGGGACGCGGAGGCCGCCGTCTTCGCGAAAGAAAACGAAAGGTACCGCCTTTATGACTGAATCCGAAACTGCCTGCCGCGACGCGGAAGAGACCGCCGTCTGCTGGCAGGTCTCGATAATAATCCCCTGTTACCAGCCGGACGAAAAGCTGCTCGGGACTCTCCGGGATCTGATCGGTCTGGGTTTTGACGACATCATAGTCGTCAACGACGGAAGCGACGCCGACAAACACGCTTATTTCGAGAGCGCGCGGGATCTTCCCGGAGTGACTCTTCTCGAACATCCGGTGAACAGAGGCAAGGGCGCCGCTCTCAGGACGGCGATCGCCTGGTTTGTCGAAAACCGTCCCGACCGTGCCGGGGTCGTGACCGCCGACGCCGACGGCCAGCACCGCCCGGTCGACATCCTGGCCTGTGCCGAAAGCATGATCCGGTTCGGCGACAAGCTCATACTCGGCGTGCGGGATTTTTCGCTGCCGCACGTGCCGAAACGCAGCCGCACGGGCAACCGGATCACTTCGGGTGTCTTCCGCGTGCTCTGCGGGCT
>JAGDAM010000160.1 GCA_017959485.1 Clostridia bacterium | reverse complement strand
GAAAACGTTTTCAGAGGCGTTTTGCGTTAATAACCGACAGAGGCACTGAATCACCGATACCCTGTGACTGCACCCTCCCCCGGGGGAGGGTGGCTCGGCGTAGCCGAGACGGGTGAGGGTGACACGAAAGCCAGAGGCACTATTTTTTCGATAAATATTACTTGCTACGTAAGCTTTGAGGAATCGGTTCTCTGTTGGCATATTGCTTGATTCCAAACTACATTTCACGTAAACCTTCCCTGGCTAGGGAAGGCAAAAAGTATATGATGTTTGGGATATCACCAATTATTTTTGTCGTGATTTGAACCTTCGGCATGATTTGCGCCTGCTGCGCATGAAATTCAAAAACCTTCTCCACCGCCGGTCCGCGGTGGTGGAGAAGGTTTTTCGTGATATTCACTTCTTCTTCCCTGTCAGCTTCGAGTAAAGGAGGACTCCCGCGAGGCTGACAATCGCCGTGACCGCGAAAACGATAACCGCGAACAGATACCTCCGGCTGCCGAGTCCGGCGCCTCCCAGGGTCGACGTCACGACCGCGGGAAACCTGCCGAGCGTGCAGACAGCCAGAAGCAGCGGCAGCGGCAGCCCGGTCAGGCCGGCGTAATAACACATAAGATCCTTAGGCGTTCCCGGCAGCACGAAAAGCAGGCTGAACAGGAGCGCCTTTCTTTTCGAGCCGGTAAGAAAGCGGCTCGACTCGATCTTCTCCTTTTTGAAGAAGATCTCGAGCAGCGGCTGGCCGAAACGTCTTGTCAGCAGAAGCACCGCGACCGACCCCGCCGCTTCGGCGGCCATGCACCACAGCGTCCCGCGAACCGCCCCGAAGGCGTATCCCGCGGCGATCTCAAAAAGCTCGCCGGGCAGCACCGGTACGATTATCTGCCAGACGACTGCGGCGGAATAGATCAGCTTGCCCCATATCCCGTACCCCTCAACCCATTCGGCGAATTTTTCGGGCTCGGACAGGGTGGAAACAAACGGACGGAAGACTGCCAGCGTGACAGCCGCCGCGATCAGCACCGACAGAACGATGCCGACCGCGGCCGCCGCTTTTTTATGGGAAATCAACCGTTCATCCAAAGTTCAGAGGAGAGTTTCTGATTACGACAAAGGTTCCGTCCGCTCCGAGGCAGAGCTCTGCCTGCATCTCGGTCGCGCCGTTCATGACACCCGAATCCGACAGGTAATACCAGGTGTCTTCCTCGGCCGCCGCGTACTTCATCGTGTAGGTGTCGTATCCGTCAAAAGTGAAATCGATGATCCGCATCCGCTCGTAGGTAACGCCGCCCGACTGAATCGCGTACACGTCCTCGTCCGTGAGGTAAAGACGGTATTTGTTCTGATACTGAGCGCAATCCTCAATCCGCGTCGCGGCGTATTTCTCAAGCAGATAGAAGAGATACGCGCCGGTCAGGCCCTTGAAGCCGGGGCCTTCCTCGACGGTGTAGCCGTATTTCTTGTATGCGGCCTCATAGTCGATTTTGGCGTCGTTCTCGCCCGCCTGCATGACGATCATCGAGAAGTCGACGTCGGTCGGCTCGTAATACTCCGACTGAAGAAGTGCGTTGACGGTGAATTCGTTGAACTGAAGCATCGCCGGCTGGATGATATAGGAGGCGTTGTCCGGTTCCGAGGCATACCAGACCGGGACGTTGCTTACTATGTTGAGGCGTCCGTCGATCGGGTTCCTTACGAGGAACGCCTGCATGACCGCGACTTCCCGCAGATCCCCGTCAAAATCGATAAGCATACTGTCGGAGAATGCGGGATCCGACTGATAGGTCGCGAGATATCCGTTGCGGTAGGGAGTGACGGTGAGCAGTTTTACCGGCATATAGGTCATATCCCCGTGCTGGACGACGAATACGTCGACGGCGCTGAGGCGTATTACGTTCGGGATGTCGGCTCCGAAATCCTCAAGGAGGTAACCGGTGGCGGCGCAAAGCAGCGCGTCGAGATACTCGGCGCTCACGTATGAGACGCCGGTGTCCGGGAAGTAGGGATAACTCCCCGATTCAAGATCGGCATAGATGTGTTCCGGATGAATCGTCCCGTAGTTGTAAACGCTGATTTTAAGCTGTTTTATAATCTCCGAGATTCGCACGCCCGCGAGCGGATCGAAGAACCTCGACTGGATTATTCCGTTTATGCCGAAGGTATTGAGATACTGCGACACCTCGTACGCGAGAGGATCCAGTCCGTT
>JAGDAM010000159.1 GCA_017959485.1 Clostridia bacterium | reverse complement strand
GAAAACGCAGCAATATAAGAAATATTGCAAGTTTTCGACGTGGAAACCGGCGAAGAAAGATCCGTCGTAATGCGTGCGAAGGATCAAACAGTGATTCCCGAAAACAGGCGGAAAATGCTCTCGCCAATCTACGCACGCGAACCCCGCGGTATTGCCTAAAATATATGCTTTGCAAACCCCTTTATTTTACTTGCAATTTGCCTAATATTATGTTATACTATAGCCATACTAACCAAGGGGGCCGGGAACATGTTCGATCTGCAGAAAGCGGGGCTTGGAAAAAGGATTGCGGCCCTCCTGCTTGACCTGATCATATTCTCGGTTCTCGCCACCGGAATCGGTTACGTCATTTCGTCCGTGACCGGCTATTCCGACCGCAGCGCCGCCCTCTCCGAGATTTACGCGAAGTACGAGACGCAGTACGGAGTCAGCTTCAGCGTTACCGCCGATGAATACGCCGCGATGGACGACGGGGCCCGCGAAAACTACAAAAAGGCGGTCGACGCCTTCGGGGCCGACGCCGAGGCGGAAGCGATATACCGCTCGCTGGCCAGTCTTATTCTTCTCATTACCGGCGGCTCGCTGCTCCTTTCCTTTCTTGCGCTCGAGTTCGTCGTTCCCACCGTCATCGGAAACGGACAGACGGTCGGCAAAAAAATATTCGGTATCGGGGTCATCAATCCCGACGGCATCAGGATGTCGCGCTTTCAGACGTTTACGCGCGCTATTCTTGGTAAATACACCGTCGAGACGATGATCCCGGCTCTTTTAATAATCCTCTACGTCTTCAGCGGACTGAATTTCCTCGTGCTTCTTCTGGTGCTCGGCGGAATCGGTCTGCTCCAGCTGATTCTCGTCCTGACCACCGCCAACCGGACTCCCATCCACGATCTCATCGCGGGAACCGTCGCGGTCGACCTCGAGAGCCAGCTGATCTTTGCTGACGAAAAGGAGAAAAAGGAATTTGAGAACGGCTCCGGGACCTCGGATTTCGGCAGCCGCGACAACGGTAACGGATAAAAAAATAAAAACCATAAACGGCAAGGTGGAAAAATGAAAGTTGAACTTCAGAATCTGACCAAAATCTTTCCCAGCCGGAATAAAAAGTCGAAGGAGCAGGTCGTTGCGGTCAGCGACTTCACCTTCACCATTCCGGACGGCAAGCTGGTCGGTCTCCTCGGACCGTCGGGCTGCGGAAAAAGCACCACCCTCTATATGATCTGCGGTCTTGAGAAGCCGACGAGCGGCAAAATCTTCTTCGGCGAAGACGACGTCACCGATCTACCGCCCGAACACCGCGGAGTCGGACTCGTTTTCCAGAACTATGCGCTCTACCCGCATATGACGGTCAAGCAGAACATCCTCTTCCCGCTCGAAAACCTGACCGGAAAGGACCGTCCCTCCAAGCAGGAGATGATCAAGCGCGCCTACGACGCCGCCAAACTCGTCCAGCTTGAGAACTATATGGAGCGCAAGCCGAACGAGCTTTCGGGCGGCCAGCAGCAGCGCGTCGCAATCGCCCGCGCCCTCGTCAAAATGCCGCGCGTCCTTCTGCTCGACGAGCCGCTTTCCAACCTCGACGCCCGCCTGCGCCTGCAGACGCGCGAGGAGATCAGACGCATCCAGAAGGAAACCGGAATCACGACCATCTTCGTAACGCACGACCAGGAGGAGGCGATGTCAATCTCCGACGAGATCGTCGTTATGAAGGCCGGCGTGCTTCAGCAGATAGGCAAGCCGCAGGACGTCTACGAGAACCCGGTCAACCTGTTCGTCGCCAAATTCCTCGGAACTCCTCCGATCAACGTCTTCCGCGGACGCGTCTCGGGAGGTCGCCTCTTTGTCGGAGAAAACAACGTTCTCGCGGTTCCGGGAGTCGACGACCGCGACGTCTTCGTCGGCATCCGTCCCGAGGGCTTCATAGTCGACCCGAACGGGCCGCTCGTCTGCGACCTCTCCAACGTCGAGGTCATGGGCCGCGACTCGAGCGTCGTCTCGACGCACGAGGCGTCCGAGAACCCGACCGTCCGCTCGATCATCGACTCCGACGTCAAAGTCGATCCGAATGCCGAGAAGGTCACCTTCTCGCTCAAACCGCACAAGACCTATCTCTTCGACGCCGAGACTACCGAGAGAATCTATTTCGGGTGATCGACATGGTAGAAAGCAAACAGCAGTGGAAGGCCTGGCTGATTCTCTCCCCGGCAATCATCCTGCTTCTCATCTTTACCGTCTGGCCGATAGTCAACACCCTGAGAATGGCGTTCCTCAACGGCTACGGACTGATGAGCGAACAGGGGGGCGAGGTATTCAGCTTCGGCGTTCAGAATTTCATAAAGGTACTCCAGTACAACAAGTTCCTTGACTGTCTGAAGAACACGATGCTCCTGACGGTGCTCACGGTGCCGATCTCGACTTTTCTCGCGCTTCTCATCTCGGTCTGCCTCAACTCGATCAAATTCCTCAGCCGGACGCTTCAGACGATATTCTTCCTGCCCTACGTGACAAACTCGATCGCAATAGGCATGGTCTTCGCCGCGATGTTCAACATCGTCGGGAACATCGTCTCGCCCGATCTGTCCGACAGCTCAAACATAATAACCACCGCCGGAATCATCAACAACGTGATTGAATTCTTCGGCGGCACCCCGGTCAACTGGATCAACGCCGGCTCCTCCTACTGGGCGAACATCACCGTCATGGTGATCTACATCGTCTGGAACGCGCTGCCCTTCAAGATCCTCATCCTTCTCGGCGGCCTTCAGAGCGTCAACAAGCAGTACTACGACGCCGCCAAGGTCGACGGCACCTCCCGCCGCCGCATCTTCACGCGGATCACCGTGCCGCTCCTCTCCCCGATGATCGCCTACGTCGTCATCACCGGCTTTATCGGCGGATTCAAGGAATACTCGAGCATCGTCGGTATATTCGGCGAAGCCCGGGGCCCGGTCGGAGCCGAAAAGCGGCTCAACACGATGGTCGGATTCATCTACGACTCGCTCGAGAATGACGCGCAGGGACGCGCCAGCGCCGCGGCGCTGATACTCTTCCTGATCATTCTCGCCGTCACGCTTCTCAACCTCTACGTGAGCAAGAAGCGCGTCCACTATTGAGAGGTGAGCGGTATGGCCAATACAAAAACGGATATCGGAATCACCTCCTCCCGGCAGAAGGTTATCGGAATCATAGTAAAGAT
>JAGDAM010000158.1 GCA_017959485.1 Clostridia bacterium | reverse complement strand
TCGGGCGCGTCGTTCGGGTCAGTCAGCCAGGACAGTCCCTGAGCCATCGCCGTCAGCGTCCTGCCCGGGCAGACGCAGTTGGAGGGGATATTGTATTTGCCTCCCGAAAGCGCGAAGCATTTCGACAGATTGAGCACGCCCGCCTTTGCCGACGAATAGGCGCAGGACGACGATCTTCCTCCGCGTTCTCCGGCCATCGAGGAGATGTGAACGAGCTTTCCGTATTTCTGCTTCTTCATTATTTCGAAGACGGCCTGCGTGCAGAAGAAGACGCTCTTTATATCCAGCGTCTGCATCCTGTCCCAGTCCTCGAGAGTGATCTCCTCGACTCTCGCGGTACCTGTGATGCCGGCGTTGTTGACCCAGATATCGATCCGGCCCCTGACTCCGGCAAGCCGCCCGACCTCTTCCTTTATCTTCGGAAAATCGGCCACGTTGAAATACTCGGCGACGGCTTCCCCGCCGTCCTTTTTAATTTTTGCCGCGGTTTCCTCAGCGCGCTGAGTGTTTATGTCGGTGACGATGACGAACGCGCCGTGAGACGCGAGCATTTCGGCGATACCCGCTCCTATGCCCTGTCCCGCGCCGGTCACTACGGCGATTTTTCCTTCAACGAGTCCGCCGGTTTGCTTTTTCATGATGATTTCCTCCGTTTATCCGCCGTACACGACTATTTCTCTTGTGTTGATCTCCATCAGGCCGGTGGCGTTGCCGCCGACGTTGCCGCCGCGGATTATCCCGAGACGGATATACTTGCCCGACGCGCCCGACATCGAGAAGAGCGTCTCGACGGTCGCGGTGTTGTTGTTCCAGGGGTCGGGGATCTTCGTGTCGGTCAGCGACGCGAGAGGCGTCTCGGCCGCGTCGTAGGAGGCCGACTCGACCTTCGTCCAGTTGACGCCGTCGTCGCTGACGTAGACGTCCTGCGCCTGCGCGAAGCCGTCAAGACTGCCCGAGAAGTATCCGATCGCGTCGAAATTCTTCTTTTCACCGAAATTGAGGGTTATCAGGCCGGTGTAGGGGGCGTCGGCCGACTGATTGCCCGAAACGTCGTAATAGTTCGAGTCGAAAAACATCGCGGCCATGTAGGACAAGCCCCAGTGTCCGTTGACGAGGTTGGTGACCGAGGTCAGCTGTCCGGCCGCCGTCTCGATATTCGTGCCCTTCTTGGTGGCGTCCATATATTCGATTCCGATAACAGATACTCCGTATCCGATATCGGCTATGTCGGCCTTCTGAGCCGCGGTCAGCCCCTTGTCGCTGTACTCGGACGAGGCGATCGCGTCCCTGTCTCCGCGGATGCCCGAGAAGGTCCCGCCGCCGCTCTTGGCTGTCATCCAGCCGTTACCTGTCGCGGTATCGGTCCGTTTGATTACCGAGATCACGCTCGACGAGGGTTTCGACGTCAGCGGGACGGTCTTCGACGCGTCGACGACGCCGGGCTTTGCCTCCTGGCTTTCGATCGGCTCGACTCCCTGCGACGAGGTCCTGTACTTTTCGTCGACAGGAGCGCCCTCCCTGACGATCCGCGAGGCGACGCTCCGCAGCGCGGCTCCCGCCGACTCGGTAAGCGAGCCGTTATAGGTCAGCTCCGCCGGATCCTCTCCGAAGACGGTACCGAATATCGTGTAGGCGATAAGATAGCTGCCCGCCTCGGACGGGTGCTTGAGGTCGGTATGATAAATATCGAGTCTCGGGTTCTCTGTGAAAGAGAGTGTGAAGGCGGCTCCGGCGTTTATGACCGGCACGCCGAGCTCCTCTCCGATGGCGGCGTAAGCCGCTCTCAGCTTGGCCTCCATATCGGCGGTCGAGGTCCCGTAGGTCGAAAGCGCGGTTTGGCCCGTCTTGTATCCCCAGGTCGCGTACAGATAGAGCTGTCCGCCGTTTTCGTCGGTCAGCTTTTTGAATTCGCGGCAGCACCTGTAAAAGTCGCCGGGATTGACTATCGGATTGACGCTCTGATCCTGGATGACGACTATATCGTATTTAGTTCTGGATTTGAGCTTGGTCAGCGCCTGTTTGCCGAGCGAGTCGGTCTCGTCGAGGAATTGATGCAGATAATAGCTTCCGTGATATACCGAACTGACCGAAACGTCGTATCCCGCCGAAGCGATTACGTTTTTCAGTATCCCGTTCGGGGCGTTCATATCGTTGTAGTAGGTAAAGCTGTTGCCGATGAGCAGGACGTTGAGCTTTTTGTCCTTCGGATAGGCGGCCTGCGCCTCGGTCTGCTCTTCGGAGGAGGCGGCCTCTTCGGTTTCGGTTATGCCGTCGGACGTCGCCTCGGGTTCGGTCGCGGGATCGGCGCCGGTCGTGCCGTCCTGCGGCCCGGTCGTCTGCCCGGCGGGAGAACCGCCGCAGCCGGTGAGCAGCGTCACCGCGAGAACCGCGGCGATCAACGTCAAAAACATGCTTTTTCCTTTCATTTTTAACCTCACATCATTCCGAGCAGAGTGTGCGCGACGCACAGCAGATGCTCTCCAACGTATCCGGATGCCGCTTCGGGCATGTGATAGGTTCTGCATTCAAAATTGAAGGTTCCGTCGTAATCGATATCCGCGAGTCCCTGCATTACTCCCTTCCAGTCGGTTGTTCCGAAGAAGGGGATCAGATGCGCGTCGATGTGGCCTTCGACGTTGTCGTTCAGATGAAGCCCGCCCAGGCGTTTGCCCAGCAGATTGATCCCCGCGCGCTGGTCGACTCCGGTGATGTTCGCGTGTCCCGTGTCCCAGCAGTTTCCGCAGCCAAAATAATCGGCTATCGCGGCGATATGCTCGGGAAGCGTGCCGTATCTGATCTGTCCGTCGGTGTAATAGTTGGGCATATTCTCGACGAGCAGCCGGATTCCGAGCTGTTCCGCCCTTTCCATAAAGGGAGAAAGCTTCTCAATATTCAGCTTGAAATTGGCGTCGAGGTCGGCCTCTCTCGCGGTGTCATGTTTCGGATGAATGACGGCGCGGCGGATGCCGATAATCTTCGCCGCCTCGAGCGAATCGAACGTGAACTGCCGGAAAGCGGCCTTGTCGGGCTTTCCGTCGGCGCCGCGGCAGAGCGAGGAGTGGAAAGGCAGGTGTCCGAAAGAGAGATCGAGCCCCTTCGACGCCGCGTATTCGGCGTGTTCGGCGACTTTCGAACGCCAGTCTTCGCCGAACTCGGCTATATATTCCAGATTGACGTCGATTCCGTCGAAACCCTTTGCGGCAAAATAATCTATCGTCTCTTTGACCGTCGTCGAGCGGTCGGTAAAAACACGGTGAAATCTCGAATTCGCGGTAATCTTATACTCCTTCAACGCCCTGTCTCCTGCCATTTTTTCGGAAAGATCTCATTCGAGTCGAGTATCACAGTAAACGGGCCGTCGTTCTCGAGCGTCACCTTCATATCGGCGCCGAAGATCCCGCGTTCGACCCCGGGGATCAGTTTTTCGGCCTCCGCGAGAATGAATTCGTAAAGCGGCTCGGCTTTTTCCGGCCGGGCGGCTCCGATGAACGAGGGCCGGTTCCCGTGCGACGCGTCGGCGCAGAGGGTAAACTGCGAAACGATCAGGAGGCGCCCGCCGACGTCCGGCGCGGAGAGATTGGTCTTGCCGTCGGCGTCGTCGAAAATTCGCAGCGCGCAGAGCTTTTTCACCATTTTCGCGGCGACGGCTTCGTCGTCCTCAGTCGTTATGCCGCATAGAACGAGCAAACCTTTGCCGATCTTTCCGACGGTCTTTCCGTCGACTTTGACCTCCGCGAAGTTGACCCTCTGGATGACAAACTTCATTCGGCTTTCTCCTTTTCCGCGGGGGGCAGGACGGCCTCTCCGGTGATTTTCGCGGGAAGTTTATTCCAGAACGCCCTGACGATGAACCACGCTGCGACGGCGGCGAGTATGCCGATGACGATCCCTCCGAGGATGTCCGAGAAATAGTGGACGTAAAGATAAAGGCGTGAATAGGCGAGAAGCACTGCGGCGGCCAGCGAGACGGTCCCCCACTTTTTATAGCAGAGGAAAACGGCGAAAGCGGTCTCGAACGCGGCGGTCGTGTGACCCGACGGGAAGGACGGATCGGTCGGCGCCTTTATCAGCAGGTCCCCCGCCAGACGGAGCGGCTCCCGGGCGAGATTGTCGTAGGGGCGAATTCTTCCGACGAGCGGCTTGATCACGATATTCGTGCAGAGCGTGCCGATCATCAGCGCTATAGCCATAACGACGCCCGCCTTGCGCGTCTTTTTGAAGCAGAGGCAGACGGCGGCAGCGATCATCATGAAGATTCCGGCGTCGCCGAGATGAGTGTAAAGCGAAAAGAAGAAATCAAAGAAGGGGTTGGCGAGGTGCTCCTGAATGAAGTTGAGCACCGCGTAATCTACGGTATAGATGAAATCAAGCAAAACGTTTTACCTCTCAGTCTGAATTGGCAAGATCGCTTTCGGTAGTAACGAGTTTGTAAACGAGCGGCTTCGCGCCGGATATATCGACGTACGCGGTCATTCTGAAAAACTCGGTATCGGTAACCGCGGCTCCGTCGAGCGTACCGGTCATATTTACGTCGGCGGCGATCCGGCACTTGAAGGTCTTGTGCGCCTCGTCAAGCCATTCGTAGTAAGAGGAATCCTCGTTCGAATAATCTATCGTCTTCATAACGAAGATCGCGTAGTTGTAGTAGCCGGAGTTGACGTATTTGTAAATATCCGTTCCGCTCTTGAAATAGACGCGTGTGTCGGCGCGAAGCTGGGTGGTCGTCTTCGCGTAGATGAACTTGTTGTACTGGCGGGACATGTCGCGGATGAAGTCTCCGTAAACCGCCTTGATCGAATCGGATACCGCCTGACGCTCCTCCTCTTCGAGGCGGATCCGTTCGGCTTCGAGCCATTCGCGGTAGGCGGCCGCGGCCTGCCTGCGAGCCTCCCCGAGCTTTACGGAATCGTTGTATCTCCCGGCGAGCATACTGCGGAAGGAGTATTCGCCCGAATATGCCTCGAGCACGGCGTCGTAGCGCAGTTCGAGCGGCCCGATTCCGGGAAGTTCGGCTTCAATTTCGGGCTCGGCGAAAAGGCCTTTGATTTCGTATTTCAGGAAGACCCTGAAATCATCGTCGTCGTCCGGGAAATAGGGCTCGTCTTCAAGTGCGAACCGTTCAGCCGAAACGGAGGACAGGTCCACCGGCTTTCCGTTCACCATCGCGCGGGCGGAGAGCGGAAGGAAGAGAGATACCGAAAACTGCGGACTCAGCTGGACCTGGACGCTTTTCAGTTCGGGATAGTGAAGACCGGCAAGGTCGGTCGTCCTTTCCCCGTCGCCGACTGTAAATGAGGCAAAGACTATCTCCCCGGCGCTCACGGCGTACATTTTCACGGTGGAATCGGGGGAAATGACCTCTTTGTAGCCGATCTCGCCCGCGGATATCACGGTCGACAGGTAATCGCGGAGCTCCTTTTCCGATTCGAATTCGCCCGCTTCGGTATTGATATAGGGCATGATCTCTTCAGGATCCCTGTCGCGGAAGACGCTCCCGAAGATTCTTTCGGCTTCGTAATCGGGCCTTGTCGCCTCGTACTCGCGCAGCGCTTCGCAGACGAAGAGCATGAGCACCGACCAGACGGCGGCGATCAGTACGAAGACGACGATCCAGACGAATGCGAAGCGGGAAATGCCTTTTTTGCGCATCCTCATGATCCGCCTCCGTTCGACGGCGCAACGCACCAGTAGGTCGGAATCCGCCTCGGCGTGGTCGCCGCGACGTACTTGTTTACCAGTCCCATCTGCTGGTATTTGTCGAGCATAGAATAATCGTAGTTATAAGTCGTGTAATAATCGCGCAGATAGAGCATCGCAGACGAACCTCCGTCGAGCATTCCGGCGGTGACGGCTCCGTACTCGTACATCAGCTGGGTCATATCGTTGTAGCTTGCTCCCATGCTGGCCGCCGAGCGCCCGTCGGTCACAAGGAAGATGACCGCTCCGTCGGCGCGCTGGCCGATCGCCGAGCGCTGCGCGGGCGACGAGGTGCCGAAGGTCGAAACGTGCACGTTGCCCTTGTCGTCGGTATAGATCAGGCGTCCCGACGAAGAAGTCTTCTGCGGGCGGAAGCAAAGTCCGTCGCGGACCCTGAGCGCGTCCGCCTCCGCGGCGGTGCATCCCTCCCGGACGGTCAGTTTGTTGTCCTTATCGAAGCAGATAAAGGTCTTCCAGGTGTCGGCGTCGGACCATACGCGCACCCCTCGCGAGTAGGTCAGGCCGGCGGGATTCGCTCCGTTGCCCTGTCCGCCCGGATCGGAAAACTCGCCGCCGTTCATAAGGGCGACGCAGCCCTCCTGTTCCGCCATCTCGTAGAATCTTTTACCGGGAAGTCCGGATTTGTAATCGCTCGACGTCCCGACGTAGACGCGGGACGGATCGCGGACGATAAGCATATATGCTTTGAACGAAGGCCGGTTAAGCGTGATGAACTGAATTCCGTCGATGGCGTACTTCCATTCGTCGTACTCGACGACGCCGGTCTCCTCGCCTCCGCTGACGGCCGCCGTGCCGTCGCCGTACTGAAGGACGGTGATCTCGACGACGTTCCCCTGTTCGTCGCGCACAATCTTGCGGATCACGCGGGACGACATATCGGTCGGGCTGTAAACGCTCGAATCCTCCTTGGCTCCCGCGGCAAGGATGGCGTCGACGTCTTCGGAGGACAGCACGAGATAAGGCACGAACTTGGTCGCGCTCGCCTGCATGGCCATACCTACGAGATAATCCCTCATCGCCGGGCTCGGTCCGTGGGCGACGGTAAACATCAGCGACCAGGCGAGGACGAGTATGATCACGATCGTAAGAAGGATCGACAGGCCGATTCTGCCGAGGACTTTCCAGAACAGCCCCCTGCGTCCGGGACGCCTTCTTTTCACTTTTGCGTTTCTTTTTTCGTTCACAGGAGATCTCCCTTTTCAGTTCTTTGAAACACCCGGTTTACCGTCCGGTTTTGACGCGAAGACCCAGGCGCGCTGGATTCTGAAATTCAGGAAATAAAGCACGGTGTCGATAACGCACTTTATCAGGGTTATAATCAGAGCGCGCTCGGCGCAGAAAAGACGCCGCAAGAGAGTCACCGATCCGCCCGAGACGAGCATGACGGGTATCGCGAGCGCGTAATACTTCAGTATAGTCTTTCCGACCGGGGCGTCGGATCTGAACACCACGTTCCGGTTGAGGAAGAAATTGACAAGCGTCGAAACGGCTCTCGCGATTACGGTACAGACGATCGTGTCGATCTGTCCGAAAAAGCCGGTGAGCACGGGGGCGAAAAAGCGCTGCAGCAGATAGAAGACGAGAAGATCTATCACGGTGGCCGCGGTCGAGCTCGCGACGTATTTCAAAATCAGCGAATAGATCCTGATCGAGTCGCGGACGGGCCGGAAGTGCGAGGATTTGTTCTCCTCGATGTATACCGTCTCGATTTTCTCTTCGCGGTAGTCGATCCCGTATGTCTTGAGGGCGAGCAGCATATTCGTCTCGTACTCGTATCTGTCCCCCTCGACTTTCATCATGTCGGGAAGTATCGCCGCCGGCAGGGCCCGCAGTCCGGTCTGCGTGTCGGATATCTTAAGCCCGCAGAGCACGCGGAAGACACCCGAAGTGATCCGGTTGCCCGTGCGGCTGCGTTTCGGCACGTGCGGCAGCGAAAAATCCCGCACGCCGAGTATGAGTTTGTCGCCGAACCGGATCATGCTTTCGGCGCAGGCCAGGATGTCGACCGGGCGGTGCTGACCGTCGGCGTCGGCGGTCACCGCTCCGGCGCGGTCGGGACGGTTTTCGATAAACCAGCCGATTGCGGTCCTGAGAGCGGCGCCCTTGCCGCGGTTCACGGGATGTTCGAGCAGCGTCACGCCGGGAAGCTCCCGCGCGCGCTCGAAATAAACGTGTTTGTCGGCGTCGCTTCCGTCGTTGACGACTATGATATCGTCAAAACCCAGGCCGATCAGGTCCCGGAGAGTCCCGAGCAGCTTTTCGTCGGGCTGGTAGCAGGGAATGATTATCGTTACCTGCCGGCAGACGGCGGTCTCTTCCGCGCCGCGGCAGACGGTTTCGGATTCAGTCATAAAGGCGGTACCTTTCGTTTTCTTTCGCGAAGGCGGCTGCCTCCGCGTCCCATTTTCCTATAAGTTCGTCGGCGCTCTTGCCCGACGTGCGCAGTTCGCTCCCGCCGGCCGCGAGATCGATATGCCATCTCGCCGCTGGATTTTTCGGAGGAGTATACTCAAATTCCGGGTATTCCCGTTCGATCGTGCGCATCACGGTCACACCGAGACGCACGGCGCGAAGCGCGCGCTTGTCGGTTACGTGAATTGTGACCCCGTAGAGCGGAACTCCCGCGAGTTTTGAATACTCGGCGCGGAAGAAGGTGGGCGAAAAGCGCACGCCCCCGAGCGTATCGTCGGAGTTCAGCAGGTCCGCGAGGCGAACAGGATTTATATATTCGGCTCCGATCATCGTGAAGGGGAGCGTGGTTCCCCGCCCGACCGAGACGTTCGTTCCCTCAAAGAGGCAGGTCCCGTTGTATACGAGCACCGACTCGAAGGTCGGCAGATTCGGACTCGGACGGACGAAGGGCAGCCCGGTGTCGTCGTAGTACATGCCGCGCGTCCAGCCCGACATCGGAACGACGTAAAGTTCGCATCCGAGTCCGTACTTCCCGTTGTAGAAGCGCGCGAGCTCGCCGGTCGTCATTCCGTGCCTGATCGGGACCTCGGTGAGTCCGATAAAGGACGAAAAGGCGGGATCGAGGACGTTCCCCTCGACGTCGCCTCCGAGCGGATTCGGGCGGTCAAGCACGCAGAAGGGTATTCCGAGGGCGGCGCACGCTTTCATGCAGCAGAACATCGTCGAAACGTAGGTGAAATAGCGGGATCCCGCGTCCTGCATCTCGAAGACCATCATATCCACGTCGGACAGCGAGCCGCGGTCGGGCGAATAGGAGCGGCTGCCCGGGTCGGGCGTGCCCGCCGGAGCGCTCGGCCTGATTATGTCCTCGTAGAGCGAGCGCACCTCAAGCCCGGTTATCCGGTCGACGCCTCCGCCGACCTTTTCGCCCGGTCCCAGCACCCCTCTCGGGCCGTGTTCCGGCGCGAAAATCGCGGACACGGTATAGTTTTCGTTGAGAATATCTATCGGGAACCTGTAATCGGACGAGAGCCCGGAGCAGGCCGAGACGACGCCGAGGCGGCGTCCTTCAAACAGACGGGCGAATTCGGGTTCGAGAACCCGGTCTATGCCGAGTTTAACAGCCGGGGCTTTCTTCATTACGGCAGCTCCGGATCGAATATCTCGACGAAATCGAGATCGTACACGCTCGAGTTGCGAACGTTGAAATGCATATAATACTTTCCGGCCCAGTTCATTATAGTCTCGCACTCGGTCGAAATCGGAAGATGGACGACGCGGATCAGATTCAGATCCCAGTCGTATATCTCGATTATGTTGTCGTTCGTATTGTCGCCCTTGC
Organism: Clostridia bacterium; assembly: GCA_017959485.1. The sequence continues at coordinate 1,359 of JAGDAM010000158.1, read as the reverse complement.
TCTGCGGGATATAGATCAGCCGGTCGTCGCAGTCCATGCCCTGACCGGTATACCCCTGAGTCGAATTGTATTGAGCCGATTTTTTCAGATTGAAATCCGCGTCGGTTATATACAGAGACGTGCCGGCTCTGAGCACGAACTCCTCGCGGGAGTTGAGATAGGCAACAGCCCAGATCGCCCCGTCGACCGTAGTGACGCTGACGGTCTTCTTTATTTCAAGCGTTTCGGGATCGAGATATGCAAGCTCGGTCCCCGCCATTTTGTCGACTATTACTGCGTTGTCGCGCAGCGAAAAGCACATGTCGTTCGCGTGAGACAAAGGCAGATCGACCGCTTTAGCGACCGGCTGAGCGTCCGGCGCGTTCTTATCTATCGGAAACCTTGTGATTTCGTCGGTATCGGTGGACTTTTTCAGAAGAGCGGTATAAAAGTTTTTGCCGTCGGTCGTCGCGCCCTGTCCGACGGTAAATCCGTTTCTGGAAGTGGTGTTTCTCGGGTTCGAAACGTCCGCCACGACCGTTTTCCCGTTGATCAGCACGCCGTAGGGAGTGGAATAATCCTCTCCGGCGTCGGCGGTGAAGGCGAGATCTTCGGGAAGCGAAAAGACGCCGTCCGATATATAATTCCCTTCAAACGCCGCCTCGGCGAAGGCGTAAAGGGCAAGCGCGTTCAGCGAATCGCGCTTCCCTGCGATAACGATCCTGTTTCCGGAAACGCGGTATCCGTATCCGTTGTCCGGAAGAGAGGAGATAAATTCCTTCGACTCGGGACGCGACGTCGAGCCGAGAAGTATCTCTTTTTCAGCAGCCGCCGCGCTGTCGGTGACAAGCTCGGGGGAGGCGCCGGTCCTGTTCGCGAACACCGCGGCAAAATTTGTCGCGCTTGTAACGTCCGGGTCAAATTTCTCCCGCGTCACTATTTTGTATTCGGTCTTTCCCCCGGACGCGACGGAGAAGAAAACGGGTTCCGGATCTGTCACGGATTCGGTCCGGCTTTCCGATGAAGCCGGAACGTCGCCTGACGGCTTCGTATCCGCGGCGGTCGTCCCGGCGGTTTCTGCCGGAGTTCCCCCGCAGGATTCCGCAAGCATAAGGAACGCCAGAAGCAGCACAGTGAATAATACGGATTTTTTCATTTTTCCCCCAAGTCAGTTGTATACTACGTCGAAGTGCAGGTCCGCCACGACGGGACCGCCCGAGTTGAAATTGATGTAATACTTCCCGCCCCAGTTGAGGATCGTCTCGGATTCGGAGCTCGTGTCGAGCACGGCGGTGCGAAGATATCCGTCCCAGTCGTATACGCTGATGACGTTGTTCTTCGTTTCACTTCCGTTGCCGCTCAGCGGCATGAAGATGAAGT
>JAGDAM010000157.1 GCA_017959485.1 Clostridia bacterium | reverse complement strand
TCTACGCACGTTGAAAGGCGTGGTATTACCCTGACGTCATAATCTTGAAAAACTGCCTGTTTTCCTGCGATTTTTCAGTCAAAACAGGTGCCAAAATTACTCGACAATCTCCGCACGCGAATTGTGCGGTATTGCCTTAATTTAAGGAGCAGATCATGCCGCTAAAGGGAACGTATATCGTTAAGTCGGATATCCCGTTCGAGGAAAGAGTCGCGGCCATTCGCGACGCGGGATTCGATTTCGTCTGCATCGGTATGGGCGGATGCGTCGAGACCGGATGGAAACTGCCGGATATCTGCCGCAGGGCAGGGTTTGAGATAGACAATATCCATCTCACCGGGGAGAAGACCAACTTTATCTGGGGACCCGGAGAGGAGGGTGACGCGATCTGCGACCGCTACTGCCGCGAGATCGCCGAGGCGTCGGCTCACGGACTCACGCGCGGCATAGTTCACGTGACCTGGGGCAAGAAGATCACTCCCGAGCCGCCCGGAGACGTCGGATACGCCCGCTACGAAAAGATCGGAGAGACCGCGGCCAAGTACGGCTTCACCGTCTGCGTCGAGAACTCGATCTTCCCAAATCATTTCTTCTCGATGCTCGGTAAATTTCAGGGTCCCGAGTTCGCCCACTGCTTCGACTGCGGACACTGGAACGCCTTTATGCGCGAATACGACGTGCCCGGCCCCCTGTCGGAACGTCTGCAGGCGACGCATATACACGACAACGACGGAAGACACGATTTGCATCTGCTTCCTTTCGACGGCTGTGCCGACTGGGAACTGATTGCGAAAAAGCTTGCCGGAGCCGCCTACTCGCGCGAAAAGATCTGCGCCGAGTTCGGAGGATACCGCGTGCACGAGTATCCGGGCAAATCCGCCGAAAAACTCACCGAGGTCTTCTCCCGTCTCGCGATAGCCGGCACCGGAAGGATGAAGGTGACCGACGGAGCCGTCTCCTTCTACGAGGGCGTGCCTTACGCCGAACTTGTCGGCGATCTGTACGAACGGATCTGCCGGCTTGCGGATATGGTCGAAGCGGTGAAATGATTTACGGCTCATCCAAGCCCCGGGGCGCGAGCGCGGGAGCGGCCGAGTAATGGACCCGCGGATCTGGATAATGATCGCGGCGGTCGCGGCCGCCGCGGCGCTCGGCGGATTCGTTCAGCGGGTCTCGGGTTTCGGATTCGGGATCGTCACGATGATCTTTCTGCCGCATATCCTCGCCGAATACGGCGAGGCGAACATGCTCTGCAGTCTTCTTTCGGTCACGCTGAATATCGTAATCATATCGCGCGTCGGGAAAAACACCGACTGGAAGGCGATAATCCTTCCCGCGATAGCTTTTGCCGCCGTCAACGTTCCGGCGGTAATGCTTCTGAGAACCCGCCCGAACAATCTTCTGTTTATCATGCTCGGCGCGGTGCTTGTCTTTATGTCGGTCTGGTTTGCTTTTCTTTCAAAACGGATCAGGATAAAGGACAACCCGCTGTCCGCGCTCGCTTGCGGAGGGCTCTCC
>JAGDAM010000156.1 GCA_017959485.1 Clostridia bacterium | reverse complement strand
TTTATCGGGCGGACGTAGGACGGCCACACGACGTCGGCAGGATCTACGGTCGGGATTCCACCGGGAGGAACGACAAATGGCTCGGTGTCGGGTACGGGCGGCTCTGTGTCGGGCGTCGGCGGCTCTGTGTCGGACGTCGGAGGCGCGGTGTCGGACTCCGGCGGCTCCGTGTCGGACGTCGGAGGCTCGGTGTCGGGCGCCGGCGGCTCTGTGCCGGACGCCGGCGATTCTGTGTCGGGAGGCTCCGTCTCGTCGGGTCCCGTGATCTCCGGGATGTCGGTCGCCGGCGGTTCTGTATCCGGCGGGACCGTGCCCGGCTCGTCGGTAACCGGCTCCGGCGGCTCGGTGACCTCCGTGTCGCCGATATCCGTGTCGGCGGACTCGGTCACGGTGCCGGGCGGCTCCGTCGCCCCCCGCCCGCTCTCCGTCGTGACCGGCACGACGGGACCGGTGTCCTTCGTCGTTTTGCCGCCTCCCTGAGTGTCCGGGTTCCCCTCCGTGACGGGTCCCTCGGTAGCGGGTTCTCCCGATACGGGATCGGCCGGCTCGGTCGCGGGAGGCGCGGTATCTTCGGTATCGACGAAAGGATCGGTCTCGATCTCCCACCAGGGCTCGTCGGTCTCAAAGAACTCGCTCGACGGCGGTATCACGTATTCCACCGTTTCGGGGAGTATTATCTGATTGAAGACGTGCCTGTAATACGCGTACGCCGAGACCGCCGCGGCTATCCCGAGCGCGACGATAACGCCGAGGATGATGAGGATCACCTTCAGCGCGGTGTGTTTCTTTTTCGGCTTCGGCGCCGCCCCGGCGGCGTCCGGCTTTCCGGTTTCGGGTCTGTCGGGTTTGTTCATTCAGTCAATCCGCCCTTTCGCGCTTTTTATCCTGACTGCCGTAATATCCTCCGTAATATCCGCCGTAGTATCCGTACCCGGTCGTGCTTTCCGATGACATGTTGAGTACCGCCGCGACGGGAATCGATTTACTGTATCTGAGTTGCTCGATTGCCTCCTCTACCGAATGGACGGAGGTGAAGCCTTTCTTTATCACGTAAATGAAAGCGTCAAAATATTCTCCAAGCACTGCCGCGTCGGAGGCAGCCGTCAGCGGCGGCGTGTCGGCTATCACATAATCGTATTTTTCGCGCGCGGTCAGAACGAGTTTTCTGACAAATTCGGACGTGATGAGCTCGGCCGCGTCTTCGTTATATTCGCTTTCGCAGATCACGTCGAGATTTTCACCGCAGCGTATAATCGATTCGGAGAGCTTCGACCTCCCCCTGATGACCTCAGAGAACGGCGGGTGCCCTCCTGTTGTCACGCCGAGTGTGTCTGCCATCGCGGGATTTCTCAGGTCGCATTCGATAAGCAGCACTCTCATACCGTGCTGAGCAAGTGAGAGAGCGAAATTGACGGCGACCGTCGTCTTCCCCTCGGACGGGACCGTCGAGGTAACAAGTATGGTGCGAAGGTCTTTTTTCCTCGCTTCGTGGGCGACAGATGATCTCATTCTGCCGATTGCGTCATAGAACCGTCTGTTTACCGACCTGTCGTTTATGCGGAACGGGAGATCGGCGCTTGCGCTCTGTATCTCGGGAATAGAGCACACCTTGTCAAAACCGAATCTCTTTCTTATCTCTTCGACGCTGTCGAAGGTCGGGAAGAGGAGATCCTTGACAACGATGACACCGAGACAGACGACTGTGCCGATTATAAGTCCGGTCAGAACGCTTCTAACGGCGCTTGCCGCTCCGTCGGAGGCCGTCGGAACAGAAGGCCTGATTATATAACTCATCGAGGTCTTGCCGACCGCGTGCCTCGCGAGATCGGGATAGACTTCAAGCGCGGTTTTAAGAGTATGGTAAGCGGATTCCGGCGAAAAGCCGACCGCCGACATGGAGATCACGTTCGTGTCCTCTATGACCTCGGCAGATATGCGGGCCGCCGATGTTTTTCCGTCAAGTCGCTCAGTGATGAGCTCCGACATATCCCGCGAGGTTATTACCTGAGGGATCGACGCGAGGAGCACCTTCGAGGTAGACTGACCGATAAACGTCCCGTCGCCCTCTATCTCGACGATGAAGGTCGCCGTCGACGTATAAGTCGGGCGGAAGCCCTTCGTACCGAGATATCCGCCGAGCGCTCCGGCTAGAAGAATCAGAGCCGTGAAAATATACCATCTTCTGCGAAAACCGTTCCAGACCGAGGCGGCAAGTCTGATCAGGTCAATCTCGCCTTCGCGCGTTTCGCGGGATGTCTGTCTGTCATTCATCGTCGTCACCGCCGTTTCTGTCCGATACGAAGCTCTCGGGAGTGAGTTTTTCGACGTGCTCGGACTTCTGCTTCTCGTTTCCGCGGGCCCCGTAGCCGTATCCGTACCCGCTTCCGTATCCGTACCTTCGCGACGAGGCGCTCATGCGTTCGCCGTTGTAAACGCATCCGATGAACTCGGCGCGAGCGCCCTTGAGCGTGCTTATGGCGTCGCTTATCTGATTTTCCGTCGCGTGATGTTCCCTCACGATGAGCATCGAGACGTCGCAGAAGTCGGCGGTCTCGGCCGAATCGGAGAACAGCAGCACGGGAGGCGTGTCGATTATGATGAAGTCGGCGTATGATTTCAGGTAGTCAATCAGCCTCGCGACCTCGCCGACCGGATAGGCGCGGCGGGCGGCGTTCTTTTTGCCGAGGAAGAGCATTATCCCCGTGTTCTTGTCGATCTTCACGGGCGAGCTCCAGCCGCTTTCACCGAAAATGTAATCTTCTATCTGGTTCGCGTGCTCGCTGCTCTTCGGGAAAATGTCGGACAGCGAGCTGTTGTAGATGTCGAGATCGAGCAGGGCGACGCGGTGTTTCTGCTGGGCGAGCGCCAGCGCGAGGTTTGCCGATATCGTCGATTTGCCTTCGTTAGGCAGGGCAGAGGTGCCGATGACGACGAGCGCGCCGTCCTTCTTCTCGGCCGTGATCTTGTTCCTGAGACCCTTTATCGCCTCCTCGTACGCAGGCGAGCTGTCTATACCGTTTATAAGTATTCCCTTTTCGCCGAAATAATCCTGCCTGACGAACCTGAGAGCGCCTCCGCGGGACTCGTAGGGCACCGACTGGAGCAGTACGGTGTTGAAGTTTTCCCTGAGTTCCCTCGGCTCGTTCAGCGTCTTTCTGAACAGCGATAAAACAACAAATGCAGCGAGAACCGCGATGAATCCCGCGAACCCGCCAATGACGAAGGCCCTGACTGCGCCAGAGCTGCCCGTCGGCATGAAGGCGATCTTAGGTTCTCTCATCATAGTGAACGAAACGCGCCCCGACATATCCGACATGAGTTCGGGATAAAGCGACGACGCGTCCTTTAAACAGAGAAACGCGCTTATCGGATTTTTTGAACGGCATTCTATCTCAACAAGATTTGTCCCGGGGACAAGCGCCGCTGAAATCGAGAAATCCTTCTGCGGGACCCCCGTCCTTCCCGAT
>JAGDAM010000155.1 GCA_017959485.1 Clostridia bacterium | reverse complement strand
TTACCTTTGTATCTGACTTCGAGCGTCTCGCGGTTGTACCTTTTCCCGCCGCAGACGTCGCACTTAACGTAGACGTCGGGCAGAAAATGCATCTCGATCCGCCGCACGCCGTCTCCGCCGCAGGCCTCGCACCTGCCGCCCTTGACGTTGAAGGAGAATCTTCCGGGACCGTATCCGCGCGAGACCGCCTCCTGGGTTCTGGCGAAAAGCGTCCTGATCTCGTTAAACACGCCGGTATACGTCGCGGGATTCGACCGGGGCGTCCGGCCTATCGGGCTCTGATCGATGCAGATCAGCTTGTCGAGGTTTTCTTCACCTTCCACCCTGCCGCGTATTCCCTGACGGCGGCGGGCGCCGTTGAGTTCGGCGGCGAGTACCGGAGATATCACGCCGTTGACGAGCGACGACTTGCCAGAACCCGACACTCCGGTGATACAAACGAAGCATCCGAGCGGAATATCCGCCGAAAGTTCCTTCAGATTGTTGACTCCGGCGTCTCTGACCCGCAGAAAGCCCCCGTTGCCCGGGCGCCTCTTTTCGGGGACCGGAATGCTTTTGCGCCCAGAGAGATAGTCTCCGGTCACCGACTCGGTGTTCGCGGCCACGTCGTCGGGCGTGCCCGACGCGACGATCCTGCCGCCCTGTGTGCCGGCTCCGGGGCCGATGTCGACGATCCAGTCGGCCGATCGAATCATCTCCTCGTCGTGTTCGACGACGATGACCGAGTTGCCGATGTCGCGCAGCCGCCTGAGCGTCGAGATGAGCCGCCCGTTGTCACGCTGATGCAGACCTATGCTCGGCTCGTCAAGCACGTAAAGCACTCCTACGAGCGCCGAGCCGATCTGCGTGGCGAGCCGTATACGCTGCGCCTCGCCTCCCGAAAGAGTTCCGGCGCGGCGGGAGAGAGTGAGATACTCGAGCCCGACGCTGTCGAGAAACTCGAGCCGGGCGCGTATCTCTTTCAGTACTTCGCGAACTATCTCGGCCTCGACCGGAGTCAGTTTCAGCGAATCGCTTTTTACAAGCGCAAGCGCAGCCGATACCGACTGGTCGCAGAACCTGTCTATCGGCAGTCCGGCGACGGTCACCGCCAGCGATTTTTCGTTGAGGCGTCTGCCGTGACAGACCGAGCAGGGGATCTCCTCGATGAAGGCCTCGTAATACTCCTCCATTCCAGAGAAGTGCATAAGCTGCTCTATCTTTCCGATGACTCCCTCGAACTTGACGAGCTGCCGCCGCCCCTGATGCGCGAAATAGCGGGTGACGTCGTAAAGCTCGTCGCCGGTCCCGTACATCAGTATCTCGTACTGGCGCGGCGTCATGTCGCAGATCCGCGTATCGACGGTAAATCCGTATTTTTCGCCGACCGCCGCGAAGAGAGGCCCCTTCCAGCTGTCCTCGTCGAGCGACTTGAAGCCGTTGACGGCTATGGCTCCCTCGCGCAGAGTGAGCGTTTTATCCGGGATCACGGCGTCCGCCGAGACCCGGCGGGTATTCCCCAGCCCGGCGCAGGCGGGACAGGCGCCCGCCGGATTGTTGAAGGAAAACATCCTCGGTTCGAGTTCGCCGAACGAGATCCCGTGCTCTTCGCAGGCGTACGCCTGCGAGAAGGAGAGCGTTTTCTCCTCTTCCCCGTCGCGCGGGACGGTGACTATAAGCAGATGTCCGTCGGCAAGAGCCAGAGCCGTCTCAACCGAATCGGCAAGGCGGGAACGGACGTCGTCCCGCATCACCAGACGGTCGACTACGACGTCGACGTCGTGCCGCAGGTTCTTGTCGAGATTCAGTTCCTCTTCAAGGTCGTAAAGACTCCCGTCGACTCTGACCCGGGTATAACCGGATTTTCTCGCGTCGGCGAAGACCTTCGCGTGAGTTCCCTTTTTTGCCCGAACGACGGGAGCCAGCACCATGAAGCGCTCTCCCTCGTCGAGCTCCATTATGCCTCCGAGTATCCCGTCGACAGTCTGACGCCTGATCTCCTTTCCGCAGACCGGACAGTGAGGAATTCCGACGCGCGCGTAGAGAAGGCGCAGATAGTCGTAGATCTCGGTGACGGTGCCGACAGTCGACCGGGGATTCTTCGACGTGGTCTTCTGGTCAATGGAAATTGCCGGGGAGAGCCCTTCTATCATATCGACGTCGGGCTTGTCCAGCTGCCCGAGGAACTGCCTCGCGTAGGAGGAAAGCGACTCGACGAAGCGTCTGTGTCCCTCGGCGTAAAGCGTGTCGAAAGCGAGCGACGACTTGCCCGATCCCGAAAGCCCGGTGAAAACCACCAGCTTGTCTCTCGGAACGTCGACGCTGACGTTTTGAAGATTGTGTACCCGCGCTCCGCGGATTTTTATGTATTTAGACGACATTCAGTTTCCTTAAGGCAATACCGCACAAATCGCGTGTGCGGATTGTCGAGTATTTTTGGCGCCTGTTTTGACTGAGAAATCGCAGGAAAACAGGCGGTTTTTCAAGATTTCGACGTCAATACAGGCGCCGAAAGGGCCGGCAAGACGTGCACGTCGAATTGTGCGGTATTGCCTTAAATTTCCTTGATCCGGTCGCGTATCGTCGCGGCGAGTTCGAAGTCGAGCCGCGCGGCGGCGCGCTTCATCTCGGCCGTGAGCGATTCAACAAGCTTTTCGCGTTCGGCGGGAGAAAGCTTCTTCTCCGCCCCGTCCTTCCGGCGCGACGCTGCTCCGCGCCCGCCTTTTCCGTGCTTCGGCGTCTCCTCGTCTCCGCCGATCGAGATGATGTCCCGGACCTCTTTTTCGACCGAGCGCGGGACGATGCCGTTCTCCTCGTTGTATTTCTTCTGGACGGCGCGGCGGCGGTCGGTCTCCTCGATGGCGCGAGCCATCGAGCCGGTCACGCTGTCGGCGTACATGATCACTTTTCCGTTGACGTTTCTGGCGGCGCGGCCTATCGTCTGAATCAGCGAGGTCTCGGAACGGAGGAAGCCCTCCTTGTCGGCGTCGAGAATGGCGACAAGCGATACCTCGGGTATGTCCAGACCTTCGCGCAAAAGGTTTATTCCGACAAGAACGTCGAAGACACCGAGCCGCAGATCTCGGATGATCTCCATCCGCTCGATCGTCTCGACGCTGAAGTGAATGTATCTGACCTTTATCCCCGCTGACGAAAGATAATCGGTCAGATCCTCCGCCATCGACCGCGTCAGCGTCGTCACGAGGACCCGCCCTCCCGCGGAAGTGTGCTTCTTTATCTCTCCGAGCAGATCGTCTACCTGCCCCTCGACCGGCCGCACCTCAACCTCGGGATCGCAGAGCCCGGTCGGGCGGATCAGCTGTTCGGTAAAACCGTCGCTGTTTTCTTTTTCATAGTCGCCCGGCGTCGCGCTGACGAAGACCGCCTGATTTATCCTCTCCTCGAACTCGTCGAAGAAGAGCGGACGGTTGTCGTAGGCCGACGGAAGCCGGAAGCCGTAATCGACAAGATTCTTCTTGCGGGCGTGGTCGCCGCCGCTCATTCCGCGGACCTGCGGCAGGGTGACGTGGCTCTCGTCGACGAAGAGAAGCCAGTCCCGCGGGAAGTAATCGAGCAGGCAGAAGGGGGTGGAGCCGGGAGCGCGCCCCGCAAGCACGCGCGAATAGTTCTCGACGCCCGAGCAGAATCCGATTTCGCGCAGCATCTCGAGATCGTATTTCGTCCGCTCGACTATCCGCTGCGCCTCGATAAGTTTCCCGCGTTCGAGAAAATATTTCTCCCTCTCGTTCATCTCGCGTCTGATTTCGTCGAGCGCCGCCTCCCGCTTGCGGTCGGACACGGCGTAATGAGTCGCGGGATAGATAGCCGTATAGCCGAGTCTCCGCACGGTCGAGCCGGTCAGAACGTTGATTTCGGAGATGCGGTCGACCGTGTCGCCGAAAAACTCGACCCTTACGGCGATATCTCCGCTCGAAGCCGGGACGACGTCGACGGTATCCCCCCTCACGCGGAAGGAGTCGCGAACGAGGTTCATATCGTTTCTCGTGTAGCTGATCGAAGTCAGACGGCGTATGAACTCGTTCCGTTCCATCCGCATTCCGGGACGCAGCGACAGAAGCAGCGTCGAATACTCCTCCGGGTCTCCCAGCGAATAGATGCAGGACACGCTTGCGACGATAATGACGTCCCGTCTCTCGAAAAGCGCCGACGTCGCGCTGTGGCGCAGCCGGTCGATCTCGTCGTTGATGAGGGCGTCCTTTTCGATATACATATCCTTCCCGGGAATATAGGCCTCGGGCTGGTAGTAGTCGTAGTACGACACAAAATACTCGACGGCGTTATCCGGAAAAAACTCCCGGAACTCGGTGCAGAGCTGCGCCGCGAGCGTCTTGTTGTGGGCGAGCACGAGCGTCGGCCGGCCTATCGCGGCTATAACGTTCGCCATCGTGAAAGTCTTGCCCGATCCGGTGACGCCGAGCAGCGTCTGCATCCGCTCGCCCGCGCGGATACCGTTTATCAGGTCGGATATCGCCTTCGGCTGGTCGCCGCAGGGTTTGTAATCCGATTTCAGCTTGAAAACGGCGTCATTCATCCGGGGAATCCTTCTTTCTCTTTTTCAGCAGCGCCGAAACCCCGGAAAAAAGCAGCGCTCCCGCGAACGCTCCGGCGGTGTTGAGAATCAGATCGTCTATATCGGTGTTCCGGTTCGTCGGAATCTGGCAAAGCTCGACAGCGAGCGAAAGCGCGGCCCCGAACAGAGTCGCCTTCCCGATGCCGAACGAATACGCCCACCTCGAGCAGAAGCCGACCGGCAGGAATATCGCGACGTTGCCTATGACGTTAATGAAGAAAAAACCGTAAAAACCGCTCTTTCCGGCAAGAGTAATCAGCCGCTTCATGAAATAAAACGGGACGTAATTGTAAAGATTCGGGTTAAGCGCCGACGCGGCGCTGAACGAGAAACCGGTCACCGTCCCGTCGACCGAAAGCGTCTGGGAGATTATGACCGCGACCGTCATCCAAAGCAGATAAAGCGCGGCTTCGTGAGAGAGCCGCGAGGGCTTTTTCAGGGCAAGGAGCCGCGCCGGAATCCAGATTGCCGAAAAGGCGGCCATCCAGGGCAGACAGGTAAGAATGTGGTCGAGAATCATATTATTATCATCGCGTCTCCGAACGAAAAGAATCTGTATCGCTCCTCAACCGCGGTTCTGTACACTTCAAGCATCTTCTCCCGGTCGTAAAACGCCGATACGAGCATGAGAAGCGTGCTCTCGGGAAGGTGAAAATTGGTTATCAGGCAGTCGGTCGCGCGGAAGCGGTATCCGGGATAAATGAATATTCCGGTGTCTCCGCTCATCGGGCGTATAATGCCTTTTTCGTCCGCCGCGCTCTCCAGCGTGCGGCAGGAAGTGGTGCCCACACAGACGGTCCGTCCTCCGGAAGCGCGTCTTTCGTTGATCGTCCGCGCCGCCTCCCCGGATACCGAAAAGAACTCGGTGTGCATCAGATGTTCCGAGATCTTATCCTCCTTGACCGGGCGGAAGGTGCCGAGCCCCACGTGGAGCATCACCGGAACGACGGCGACACCCATATTCTTTATTTCGTCAAGCAGTCCGGGCGTGAAATGCAGTCCGGCGGTAGGAGCGGCGGCAGAGCCCTCGGTCTTGGCGTAAACGGTCTGGTATCTTCCGGGATCCGACGGCTTTTCGGTAATATACGGAGGCAGAGGCATCGATCCGATCTCGTCGAGCAGCGTGTAGACGTTCCCGAACCTCGAGCGGTCGTACTCAAGCCGCACCAGGCGGTTGCCTCCGTCGAGCACAGATTCGATAAGCGCTTCGGCGACTCCGTCTCCGAACAGCACCCGGTCGCCCTCTCTCGCCTTTTTGCCGGGGCGGACTATAGTCTCCCAGAGATCGTCTCCGCGCTGCCGAAGCAGCAGGATCTCGACCTCGCTCCCGGCGCCTCTCGCCGATCTGCCTGTGAGTCTGGCCGGAATGACCTTCGAGTCGTTGATAACGAGGGTGTCCCCGGGGCGCAGATATTCGGTTATATCCCGGAATATACGGTGCGCGAGATTACCCGACCCGCGGTCGACGACGAGAAGCCGCGAGCTGTCGCGCGGCTCGGCGGCGGTCTGCGCGATAAGCTCGGGCGGAAGTTCGTAATAAAAATCGCTTTTTTTCAGCCCCGTCTCGGGAAGTTCGTTCCTGACCGCTTGGTCCATAGGTGCTCCTAACTTTCAATCCTTATCTTGCAAGTGATATAATTATACTCTATTTAGTATTTTTTTTCAAGGTGTCTCCGCGTTTCCCGGGACCGCGGTCCGGGACATAATCACACGCGCACGCGAAAAAAACTTGCTTTATAAACTGTTTTATGATAAAATAATAGTTCAGCAATACCGCGCCTTTCGGCGCACGCGCCGTGCGAAACCGAACCGCGCTTCGGTATTGCGGGCGTTTCGACAAAGTCACTCCCCGAAAGGAAGAAATAAATGGCAGACAACAAGAAAATGGTAACCGAGATCACGTCGATGGACGTCGATTTCGCTCAGTGGTATACCGACATAGTGAAAAAAGCCGAACTCGTCGATTATTCCGGAGTCAAGGGATGCATGGTCATCCGTCCGTACGGATACGCGATCTGGGAGAACATTCAGCGCCTGATGGACGCCGAGTTCAAACGCCTCGGACACGAGAACGTGTATATGCCGATGTTCATTCCCGAATCGCTTCTCCAGCGCGAAAAGGATCACGTCGCCGGCTTCGCGCCCGAGTGCGCCTGGGTCACCGTCGGCGGACAGGCACAGCTTTCCGAGCGCCTCTGCGTCAGACCGACGTCGGAAACTCACTTCTGCGAGAATTAAAAAAACATAATCCACTCCTACCGCGACATGCCGAAGCTTTACAAACAGATA
>JAGDAM010000154.1 GCA_017959485.1 Clostridia bacterium | reverse complement strand
GTCGCCAACAACTGGAACGTCGCGCAGTATTCGGTGCTCCTCTGCATGATCGCGCAGGTCACGGGTTTCCTCCCGGGCGAATTCGTGCACGTCATAGCCGACTGCCACATCTACGACCGCCACATCCCGCTCGTCGAGGAGATGCTGACAAGACCGCAGTACCCGGCTCCGGTGCTGAAACTCAATCCCGAAGTGAAAAACTTTTACGATTTCACCGTCGACGACGTCGTGTTTGAGAATTACGAAGCCAATCCGACCGGATTCAAAATCCCGGTGGCGGTGTAAAACCGGAGCAGCGGTGAGAAAAAAGAAATCGGTTGAACTGTGAAAAGTCAGTCGATGAACCCACGGAAAAAGTAACGATTCGCACACTGCAGGGAAAGAGGCACTGTCAAACCGATAATCTGTGATTGTACCCTCCCCCGGGGGAGGGTGCAGGTCAGAGGTTGCCGATCGGAGAGTGCCTCTGACGGAACAGAGAACGAGTCATTTTCCTTTTTGCGAAATATTGAACCTTTTGGCGTTTCCAAACTTTTCATTGGTCGGATGTCCGCAAAACTCGCTCCGGAATCGCGGACGGGAAACCGCGATTCCGGAGCGAGCTTTACGGTATTGCCTTAGTGTCTTCGGGCTTCGAAGTTTATCCGTGCAGCGGTTCTTTGTTCCTGTACACTGCGAAATGCACCGTGTATCCGCCGGTCTCGACTGCCTGACTCTCGCTCTCGAGCGACCAGCCCTGGAGGCGGTGAAAATCGGGTATGAAGACGTCGGCGTCGGGATCGAGCGCGTCAATCCAGGTCACGTAAGCTCTTTTGCAGTATTTGTAAAGAGCGTTGTAGAGACTCCCGCCGCCGATGAGCATCACGTCGTCGGGCGGGTACTTTTCTATCTCCGAGAACATCTCGTCGAACGAGTGAACGTTGACGCATCCGGGCGCCTCGAAGGACCGGTCGGCCGACAGGACGATATTGGTCCTTCCCTTGAGCGGGGCGGGGCCGGGCAGCGACAGAAAGGTGTTCTGTCCCATAACGACCGTCTTTCCCGCCGTCATCCTTCGAAAATACTTCATATCCTCGGGCAGACTGTAAAGCAGCTGCCCTTTTTTGCCGATGGCGCATCCGCGGTCGGCGGCTACTATCATATCCATCTCAGATATCCTCGTAAAGCGGGTCGGCGTCAAAGTAGCCGACGTATTTTATATCGATCCTGCTCTTCGGGAAGAGGTAGTTGTAAAGATCTACGAAATAGTCGTCGGTCATGCTGGCTATGTAGTCGACGACGATCTGGTCGGGATCGTTTTCCTCGTAGGGAATGCGGCGTTTTCTTCTCGTCGGAAGGATATAGTTGATGTGATGCGTGAAGACGGGTGAGCGTTCTCTTCCGGCGATGAGGTCTTTCTTCATCCGCTCGTAAATTTCCGCCATCATCGGACGTATCCGGGGGTCGGCTCGGCTCCGGTCGTCGCCGTAGATCAGGCGGTAGTTTTCCTTCTTCGCGTTTTTCAGGGCCTCGAAATGGTTTCTGTCCATACTGATGAAGGGCTTGCCGTAGCTGTTTTCGATGATGTTGACGATCAGGTTGTTTATTATCTCGGTGTTGGACACGCCGATCGCTCCGCGCTCGAAGGAATCGCTGATAGCCATCTGCGCCTTTTCCGCATCCTGCCTGTCGCGGCCGAGGTAGGCGATAATGTCCGAGATCCGGACGACGCACCCCTCTATCGTCGACGGGACGAGCCGCGCCGAAGCCCCGGCGTCGACGTAGCATTCCTCGATCATCGCGTCGAACGTCTCGAAGCTGTCGAGCGGGACGGGTCGGTATTCCGACTGTTCGGTCTCTCCGTTGTGCGAGGCGATACCGTCGAGCGTCTGCAGACTGATATTGATCGGGAAGATCTCGTCGAGCACGCGCACCGAATGAATGTTGTGAGCGAAGTGACGGCCGGTGTTGGCGCTGAAAATCTCGTCGAGCAGTTTTTCGCCGGTATGGGCGAAGGGGGCGTGACCGATGTCGTGCCCGAGCGCTATCGCCTCGATCAGGTCGAGATTGAGGTTGAGCGCGGCGCCGATCGTTCTCGCTATGCGCGAGACCAGCTGGACGTGCAGACTGCGGCGCGAGATATCGTCGTTTTTGTAAAACGAGAAGGCCTGAGTCTTGTCGGCGTACCTGTTGTAATAGGGGCAGTGAAGTATCTTGTCGATGTCGTGAACGAAAGCAGGACGCCAGACTGTCGCCTCGTCCTTCGGGACGGCGTGCCGCCTGATTATGTCCTCGTCGCGGAAAGCGACCCGGTTGAAGGTGAGGGTCGCCTTTTCGCGTTCCATCCTCGCCGTAAGTTCGGGGGAGACGGTTTCGAGTATCCGCCCCGCCGTCAGCGCCTCGATCTCCTCCGCGGGAATGAATTCTCTTTCTCTTTTCATGTGTAAATCCCCTCGCGCTCCTGCTCGGCTTTCTTTTCAAGCCAGCATTTGCGGCACATTGCGGTATATCTTTCGTTTCCGCCTATGCAGACCTGATCTCCGCTGAACAGAACGCGTCCGTCGTCGTCCAGCCGCGCGTTGACAGTCGCCTTGCGGCCGCAGCGGCAGACCGATTTGATTTCGGTTATCGATTCGGCTATCTCAAACAGGCGCTTGCTGCCCGGGAAAAGGTGGGTCAGAAAGTCGGTCGCCAGTCCGAAGCAGAGGACGGGTACGTCAAGCTCGGTCACGAGCGCGCCGAGCTGGTCTACCTGTTCCGGCGTCAGAAACTGGCACTCGTCTACGATGACGACCTGACAGTCGCTGAATTTTTCGGTGTACAGCCGGAAGAGGTCGGCGTCGGGGGAAACGCAGAGCGCGTCGGCGCGCAGGCCGATGCGGGACGAAACGACCCCTTCACCGTCGCGGGTGTCGAGCGAGGGCTTCATCAGCATGACCTTCATATCCCGCTCTTCGTAGTTGAATTTGGTTATCAGCGCCTGGGCGGATTTCGAGCAGCCCATCGCTCCGTATTTGAAGTAGAGTTTTGCCATTGCGCCGCCTTCCTTGACATTCTAAACCGTATTTGGTATAATAATCAAAATGTCGTATTCAAGGTGTTTTTTAGGAGAAATCTGATTATTTCGAGAAAAAAGAGATTTGTCGCCTGCCTCGGCAAGCTGAAGATCATGATAGCCGACCCTTTTTCCGGCGACGTGGATATCAACGGAGTCATGACCCGGAAGATCGGCGAGCTGAAAAACGGCGAAACCGGGACTTTCGCGATAGGCGAAGAGGCAACCGAGATCTACGTGATAGCCGACGGAGCGTCGAAGTCCTTCTGCGTCGATATGTATCCGATCGAGGCGGGAACCGAAGACGTCGTCCTGTCCGGCAAGAACGTATTGAATCCCGCGGCCGGTAACCCATTTGAGTTCGACAATCCGCCCGGCGCGACGGTTGAGTACCGGAAAGCGCACCGCCGTGCGACGCGCGCCGCCTGGCTGATTCTGATTCTGGGGGTTGTTATCGGGGTCGTCTTCTTTACCGTTACCCTGAAGGTCGTCCTTCCGAAGCTGACCGCTCAGGCCGAGCCGGCTCCGCGGACGTTCTCGGTATACGGTCTTGATATCGAACTGTCCGACGATTACGAAGCGTCGGCTCAGGACGATCTTCTTTATTCGGAAAAACGGGACGTTGCCGTGACCTTCCTGCGCGAGGATTTTTCTCTTGAGGCGGGATTCGGGTCGCTGACTCTCAGGGAGTATATCGAGGCCGTGCGCGAGACCGTCGACGTCGACGTCATTTATATGACGACGTCAAAAAACACGCCCTGTTTCAGATTCGTCCGGAACTTCGACGGAGTCGACTGGGTGTACTACGCTTTCGCGTACAAGGGCACGGAATGCTTCTGGCTGGTCCAGTTCTTTATGCCGCTGGAGATCGAACGCAACGTCAAATCATACGTTTTCGAGCGGGCTGACTCGGTTTCCTGGAAGACGGAGGCCGCATCAGACTGATATTCCCGCGCGGCACGCGACGGTGTCAGTTCTTCCCCGAGACGAGCCGGACGGCGAATTCAATCGCGTCGGCGTAGCTGTCGAAGCCGCGCCCCGAGAAGGTCGCCGAACACGCCTGTCTGACGTATGAGACGTGTCTGAACTCCTCCCGCGAATCGGGGTCGCTCAGATGGACCTCGACCGTCGGTATCGCGACCGCCTTGACCGCGTCAAGTATCGCGACGCTCGTATGCGTGTATGCCGCGGGATTGATGATAATCGCGTCGTATACGCCGAGCGCCTCCTGGATTTTATCGACTATATCGCCTTCGTGATTGGACTGGAAAAAGTCGGCCCGCGCACCGAGCGCGCCGGCTTTTTCTTTGCAGAAAGCGACGAGATCCCGGTAGGTGCGCCGCCCGTATATCTCGGGTTCCCTTATGCCGAGCATATTGATGTTCGGCCCGTTGATTATCAGCAGTTTCATTTCAGTCCAAGCAGTTTTATAATTTCCCCGGCGGTGCCTTCGGCGCCGCCCGTTTCTTTTACCTCGACCGTGACGTCGGCGAAGGCGCGGTAAAGGGGTTCGCGTTCGGCGAAGAGCCGCTCGACTCCCTTTTCACGCGAGAGCGGACGTCCTTCGGACGACAGTCGCGCGAGGTCGCGAAGCAGCAGCACCGTCTTTCCGTTCTGACGGAGGATGTCGCGGTTTTCGGGTCTTGTGACGCAGCCGCCGCCCGTCGCTATGATCTTCCCGGACAGCCGGCAGACATTTTTCAGCGCTTCGGTCTCGGCGTCCCGAAAGGCGCATTCGCCGCGTTCGCGGAGGAAGTCCGGGATCGGCATGCCGAGCAGTTTCTCGGTCTCCCGGTCGCAGTCGATGAATTCCCGCCCGAGTTTTAAAGCGAGCGCCTGTCCGGTCGCCGTTTTGCCGCAGCCGGGCATGCCTATCAGGATTAGGTTCGAGGTCTCCCGTTCGACGGTTTCGGCGATCTCCGCGACGGTTCCGTCCGGAACGGGGTTTCCGGTGAAGAGAGAATATGAAGCCGCCGCCTGAGCCACAAGCATGTACAGTCCGCCGAAGGCGGGGACTCCGAACTTTTCCGCCTGGGCCAGAAAGGCGGTCCTCGACGGATTGTAAATCAGGTCGAAGACGCCGCAAAGAGCGGGGAAGAGGGACAGGTCGATCGGCGACCGGCCGTTGTCCGGGAACATTCCGACAGGGGTCGCGTTAACGATAATCGACGCGTCACGGTTCTTATCGAGATTGCCGTAATTGTTCTCGCCCGAGCGGCTTATCACGGTCACGCGGGCGCCGAGCGATTCGAGCGCGTAAACGACTGCGCGCGACGCGCCTCCGCTCCCGAGAACGAGCGCGTGCCGGCCGGCGGAATCGGCTCCCGAGCGGCGGACGAGCGCCGTAAAACCGGCGACGTCGGTGTTGTATCCGAATATTATTCCGTCCCGCCGGACGAGCGTGTTGACGCTCCCGGTCGCCCGCGCCGCATCCGACAAAACGTCGGCGAGCGCGGCGGCGTTCTTTTTGTAGGGGATGGTGACGTTGAGGCCGTCCCAGCCGCCTCCGGAGACAAATCCCGCGACCTCGGACTCCTCTTTTTCGAAATAGTCGTAGGAGTAAGCCCCGAGAAGGGCGTGAATCGGTTTTGAGTAGCTGTGCCCGAGCTTTTTCCCGAGCAGTCCGCACCGCAGCTTCATCTCGCCGATGAGGCGTTCCTGATATTCCCGGCTCAGACGGAAGACGGTTTCGTACAGTTCGCGCGCGCTGCTCCCGTATCTTGACGGGACCGAGGCCGCGACCGAGTCGAGCTTGGCTTTTTCGCGTTCCGCGTCGAATACCGGAAGCCCGCGTCCGGCCTTGTATTCGGCGACTCGGGCGCAGACGTCCATCCGCTCGGCAAACAGACGGAGGAATTCTTTGTCTATTCTGTCAATCTCGGCGCGGCAGGCCGAAAGATCGGGCGCCGCGGCCTTTTTTTCGGAATCCGGCATAGCCGTCACTGCTCCTTCCTTCTTCCGATAAGCGCGTCGGCTACGGCAAAGGCCGCTGCCGCCTCGACGCAGGGAAGAGCTCGCAGGACGACGCAGGGATCGTGTCTGCCCGGGATTTTCAGCTCGGTCTGCTCTCCGGTCCCGAGATTGAGCGTATTTTGAGGTTTGGCAATCGACGGAGTCGGCTTGAAGGCGGCGCGGAAGACGAGCGGCATGCCGTCGGTGATTCCGCCGAGTATTCCGCCGCAGTTGTTGGTCGACGTGACTACCCGTCCGTCCGAGAGCGCGAAGGCGTCGTTGCACTCGCTGCCGCGCATTCCGGCGCAGGCGAATCCCGCGCCGAACTCAATCCCCTTGACGGCGGGTATTCCGAAGACGACGGACGAGATCCGGTTTTCCATTCCTCCGAAAATCGGGTCGCCGAGTCCGGCGGGAAGCCCGTAAACGGCGCATTCGATTATGCCTCCGACCGAGTCGCCGTCGCGCCGCGCCGCCTCTATCGCGTCGCGCATCGCGGCCTCCTTAACCGGGCTGACGGTCGGTCTGCCTTCGGGCAGAACGTCAATGCTTCCGTCGTCGAAGACGCCGCCGACCGCGAACTGCCTCGCGCGAACACGGATTTTTTCCTTTTCAAGCAGCTGAAGGCAGATTCCGCCGGCGACGCAGAGAGGGGCGGTCAGCCGCCCCGAAAAGTGGCCTCCGCCCGACGGGTCTCCGAAAGAGCGGTATTTGACGGCGCCGGTATAGTCCGCGTGCCCCGGCCGCGGTATTTTTTCAAACAGAGCATAGTCTCCGGGGCGCGTGTCGCCGTTGCGTATGACCGCGGTGAGCGGTACTCCGCAGGTGACCCCGCCCGACAGTCCGGACAGAAACTCCGGGACGTCGTCCTCGCGGCGCGAAGTCGTCAGCGGGTCGCGCCCGGGCGCGCGCCGTGCGAGGAAGGCGGCGAGCTTATCCATATCCAGGGCAAGCCCGGCGGGAAGACCCTCGAGCGTCATTCCGACGGCGGGAGAGTGAGACTGGCCGAAAACGGTCAGCCGTAGATTTTCGCCTGTGCTGCTGCTCATGAGTCTGCCTCCAGCGAATTGAAGTCGTCCCAGAAATCAGGGTATGATTTAGACACGCAGCCGGGATCCGAGACCTCGACCGGACGTTCGCAAACCGAAGCCGCGGCCGCGGCCGACATTGCCAGCCGGTGATCCGAGCGGGAATTTACGCGGCCGCCCCGCAGTCCGCGGGTTCCGCGAACGGTGAGGGTCTCTCCGCTGACGCGCGCGTCTCCTCCGAGGGCGTTTATCATTTCCGCCGTTCCCGACAGCCGGTCGGATTCCTTCAGGCGGAGCCGTCCGGCGTTTTCAAATACGGTGTCTCCCTCGGCGGCCGAAGCGACGACGGCCAGAATCGGAACGAGGTCGGGTATCTCCGACGCGTCGATTCTGATTCCGCGGAGCGTTCCGCGGCGGACGAGAATGCCTCCCGCGACGCCGCGCGTCACGACGGCTCCGAAGTGTTCGAGAATCTCCGCGACAGCCGAGTCGCCCTGATCCGAGGGAAGGGCCAGTCCGGTCACCCGGATTCCGTGCTTCGAGAAGGCGCCGGCGGCAAGGAAGAAGGCGGCTCCCGACCAGTCGCCCTCGACCGCGGCTTTTTCCGGGAAAGAGTAGGTCTGTCTGCCCGGAATATAATAATTATTGGATTCTTTAACAAGTTTGACGCCCGACCGCGCGAGAGCCGCCTCGGTCATGGCGATATATCCCGCCGATTCGATTCTGCCGGTCACGGCAAGGCGGCTGTCGCCTTCGAGCAGCGGCAGCGCGAAGAGCAGTCCGCTGATAAACTGCGACGAAACGTCTCCGGGAAGGGAATAATCCCCCGGCGTAAGCCGCCCCGAGACGAATATTCTCCCGCCTTCGCGGCGGATTTTCATTCCGTGCTTTTCAAGCTCGCCGGCGAGCGGTTCGAGCGGTCTCGACGGAAGCCGTCCGCGGCATACGAATACCGCTTCGCGCCCGAGCGCGCCGCAGAGAGGCAGCAGAAACCGGAGTGTGGATCCGCTTTCTCCGCATTCGAGCGGGCCGCCGGTTCCTACGCCCCCGCCGGTGACGGTCAGCGAGTCGTCAAAAACTTCAACAGGTCCCAAAAGAGAGGAAAGGCAGGCGGCGGTCGCGCGTACGTCGTCCGAAACCCCTTTGCATCCGATGTTCGACCGTCCTCCGGCGAGGGCGGCGCAGATCAGCATACGGTGCGCTTCGGATTTCGACGCGGGTACGGCTACGCTTCCGGTCCTCGGATTTTCGGATACCGGGTAGGAGTCAGTCAAATACAATACCTCCGCGCCGCATCCAGTCGGCGACGTCCTTAAGATCCGCGGGAAGTATCCGGCAGGATCCCGCCCGTTCGGGAACGATCAGATTAATGACTCCGCCGCCCGACTTTTTGTCTTTCATAACGGCGCCCAGCATCGCGTTTCCGGAGTAGGGGAAAGCGTCCGGCAGCCGGTAAGCCGAGAGCAGGGGGAGCAGCAGGTCAAGCGCCTCTTTTTCGCAGATTCCGAAAGCCGCGGCGGCCCGAGTCATCGCGGCCATACCGGCTGCGACGGCAAATCCGTGAGGCATAACGTATCCGCCGCACTGTTCGGCGGCGTGTCCGAAGGTGTGCCCGAAATTGAGCAGCATTCTCCGGCCTCTGTCGAACTCGTCCTCCTCGACGAAAAGGCGCTTCATATTTACGCAGAATTCTATTGTTTTTTCGGGACAGTCGCTCACCGGACGTTCGGCAAGATCTCGCAGAAAGTCCGCGGAGCCGATCATTCCGTATTTGATAATCTCGGCGCAGCCGCCCCGGTATTCGGCGTCGGGCAGCGTGTCGAGAGTCGACGTGTCGCAGATTACGGCGAGCGGACGGTGAAAGGCGCCCGCGAGGTTTTTCCCGCCCGGCAGATCGACTCCCGTCTTTCCTCCGACAGAGGAATCGACCGCGGCGAGCAGCGTCGTGGGCATCTGAATGAATCCGACGCCCCGCATATAGGTCGCGGCGGCAAAGCCGCACAAATCGCCCGTCACTCCGCCGCCGAGAGCCGCGAAAATATCGGCGCGGGTAAGCCCCGCCGACACCGCGGCGTTAAGTATGTCCGAATAGGTTCCCAGGTTCTTTGCGGATTCTCCGGCCGGAAAAACGAAGGATGAAACCAGAAGTCCCCGGTCTCGGAGCAGCCGCTCGGCTTTTTTTCCGTAGAGCGGGAAGACGTTTGAGTCGGATACGAGAAGCGCCCGCCGGGCGCCCCGGGGGAGCGGGAAACCGCAGCCGTCAAGCAGGCCGCGCCCGATGACGACGTCGTATCCGCCGTTCTTTCCGATTCTGACGGTGACAGGTTCAGGCATTATCTGTCCGCCTCTTCCTTTTTCTTTTTCGATTCGGTTATCAGTTCTTTCAGCCGCTCGGGGTCACGCGCGGCGACCGCGTCGCGGAATTCCGAGAGGTGTCCGATGAGGGCGTCTATTTCGCAGACGAGATTGTCGCCGTCGTCGAGAAAGAGCTCGGTCCACATATCCGGATTCATATACGCAACCCGCGTCATATCGCGGTAGCTGCCCGCCGAATAACCCTTTCGCAACGCCGACGAGTCGCTTTTGACGTAAGCGGCGGATATAACGTGAGCCAGCTGAGAGGTGAAGGCGACGACTCGGTCGTGCGTTTCGGCGTCGGATACCGTAAACTTCGCGAATCCCGCCGGACGCAGAAGGTCGCAGACGTGCGACAGAGTTTCGATGTCTTCGCGGTCGGGCGGGACGATTATCATCGTCGCACCCGAAAAGAGATTCGCCTTCGAGTATTTGAATCCCGAATACTGGGTCCCCGCCATCGGGTGTCCGCCGAAGTAGCGGAAGCCGTATTTTTCGGCTGCCTCAAAACCCGTCCGGCAGATAAGACGCTTAGTGCCGCAGCAGTCGACGACGACCGGGCGCGTCCCGAAAACCGGTCCGTGCGCCGTTACGTAATCTTCCGCGGCGGAGCGGTAGAGACATACGAGTATCAGGTCGCATTCCGGTATCGCCGCGTCGTCAAGCTTTCCGGCAATCGCGCCCGAAAGCGACGCAAACCCCAGCGTGCGTTCGTCTTTATCGTAACCCAGCACCCGGTGCCCGGCGGCGGAATAGGCCCTGGCGAAGGAACCTCCGATCAGGCCGAGACCGACGACGCCGACCGTCATTTAACCGCCTCGCGGACGGCCGAGACGACCGCGGCGACCTTCGCGTATTCGTCGGGTGTGATCGACTGGGCTCCGTCGCAGAGAGCGTGCATCGGGTCGTTGTGGACCTCTATCATTAGACCGTCGGCGCCGCAGGCGGCCGCGGCGGCCGCCATCGGACGGACCATTCTCGCGACTCCGGTGGCGTGGCTCGGGTCGACTATGACCGGCAGATGCGTCAGCTCGTGAAGCATCGGAACCGCGGACAGATCGAGCGTGTTGCGCAGATAGTCGCTGTAGGTGCGGATGCCGCGCTCGCAGAGGATGACCTGCTCGTTGCCTCCGGCCATTATATATTCGGCGCTCATGAGGAATTCGCTGAGCGTCGCCGAAAGTCCGCGCTTGAGAAGAACCGGCTTGTTGGTCTTGCCTACCTCGCGCAGAAGATCGAAGTTCTGCATATTGCGGGCGCCTATCTGGAGCACGTCGACGTCGGCGAACAGGTCGAGGTCGGCCGCGCTCATTATCTCGGTGACGATGGGAAGTCCGGTCACGGCACGGGCGGCTTTAAGCAGTTCGATGCCGGTGGCGTGCAGACCCTGGAAATCATAGGGAGACGTGCGCGGCTTGAAGGCGCCGCCGCGGAGCATCGTCGCTCCCGCCGCCTTTACCGCTTTCGCGATACCGATGATCTGCTCTTCGCTTTCGACCGAGCAGGGACCGGCTATCATGCAGAAGTTGCCGCCGCCTATTTTGACTCCACCGACGCTGATTACCGAGTCGTCGGGATGAAACTGGCGGTTGCAGCATTTGAATCTTTCGCTGACGCGTTTGACCGAATCGACGATGGCGAGACTGGAGATCAGGTCCATATCCACGTCGGCGGTGTCGCCGATGAGGCCGAGGACGGTGCGGAACTGTCCTTCCGAAATGTGAACTCCGAGGCCCATATCCTTGAGCCAGTCGATGAGCTTGTCTTTCTGTTCCTTCTGTGTGTTGGGCTTAAGTACGATAATCATCTTGTTTGACCTTTATGGAAAATATAATAGTTGTTGAGTTATTCGCTTATCAGAGCGGCGACGTCCGCGCGGGTGCGTACGGCTCCGACGTCGCGGCAGAGCCGTGAGAGGACGTATTTGTCCCTGACGTCTCCGGCAAAATCAAAGAATTTGCACAGTTCGTCCGCGGTCATGCCGATCTCCGCGGGTTCCGTGGGGAAGCCGATCGAGCGGCAGAACTCTGCGTATTCCAGAGAGGAGGGAAGTTCGTCGATATACGAGCAGATCTCGTCCCATCCGCCGATTATCCGGTCGAGTCGGGCGGGGTGTTTCGCCTTGTCGTATTTTCCCTCTTTCGCCTCGAGCGATATCATCGCCTCGGCGCCCTCTCCGACGAATTCGCGCATCTCTTTTGCGTGCTTTTCGTAATCGAAATCGCCGAACGCGGCAATCGCGGCGTCTCTGTCGGGCCTTGCGCGGCGCAGTTTCTCGTATGCGCGGAGGCAGGGGAGAACGGCGAATCCGCACTGGATTCCGTGCAGATCGGTCCTCGTCCCGTATGAGAGCCCGCGCATGTCGCGGATGTGCGAGATATAATGCTCCATTCCGGACGCGGGACGCGATACGCCGGCGCAGGTCATCGCGAGTCCGGCGAGGACCAGGCCCTCGGCGACGCTTCCAATCGCCTCTTTGTCGCGGTTCACAGCGGCCGAGGAGTTTTCAATCACCTTTTTCAGCGAGGACGCCATCATCCCGGCGACCTCGGGGCAGTAGTACTCTCCGGTGATGACCGTCGCAATCTTCCATTCGCAGAGACTTATATATTTTGCCGCCATATCTCCGATCCCGGCAAGGATCATCTCGGCCGGGGCTTCGGCGAGCACCGAGGTGTCGAGAATGATCACGCCCGCGGGATCGGCGGGAAGCGAGGTCTTGAGGCCGTGTACGTCCATCGACGACGAGGTCGAGGCGTATCCGTCCATCGAAGGCGCGGTCGCGACGTAGAAATAGGGCTTTCCCGTCAGTTTGGCGAGCAGTTTGCAGGTGTCGTTGACGACGCCTCCTCCGACTCCGATCACGCAGTCGCGGGAGGGGTCCCAGTGCATCGCGGCGTCTCCGAGCGTGCGCTCGTCCGGCGCGGGACGCGGGTCGTTTATCACCTGTTTTTTGTATTCGATACCGGCTTCGGCGAGCAGTCCGCAGACCCGTTCCCCGGCGGCGCGGAAGGTGTTCGGATCGGCAAAAACGTACGGGCGGCAGAGCCCCTTGCGTTTTATTTCGCCGGGAAGCGACGAAAGCGCCCCGTCAGCCAGAACGACCTTTTCGACCGTTATGCCGTGCACCCGGCCGCAGTGCGGGCAGTAAAATCCGCCTTCGCGGATAAGTGTGTCAAGATCCTTGAAACCAGGCATTTCTAACCCCTAATATATTATTTTTGAATATTAAGCCAATATTAATTTTATCACACGTCGGGACTGCTGTCAACAACAATCCTCACCGCGCGCGAAGTAATCTCTGTTGCGCCGCGCGCCGCGATGTGGTATAATGTATAAAAGAAAAAATGCGGACGCTCAGCCGTCCCGGAACGGAGAAAAGAATGAAATACGAAATCAAGGGCGAACCCATGCCCGTCGTCGTCTGCTCGCTTGACGCGGGTGAAAAAATGATCACCGAGAGGGGCTCGATGTCATGGATGTCCTCCAATATGAAGATGGAGACCAATACCGGCGGTATCGGCAAGGCCTTCGGCAGAATGTTCGCCGGAGAGGCGATGTTCCGCAACGTCTACACCGCGACGGGCGGTCCCGGAATGATTGCCTTCGGTTCCAGCTTCGTCGGCTCGATCCGGGCGATCGAGATCACTCCCGGGAAGTCGATTATCTGCCAGAAATCGGCCTTTCTCGCATCTACCGAGGGAGTCGAACTGTCGGTCTTCTTCCAGAAGAAGATCGGAGGAGCTCTCTTCGGCGGAGAGGGCTTCATTATGCAGAAGATTTCGGGCACCGGTCTGGTTTTCGTCGAGATCGACGGTTCGGCCGTCGAGTACGAGCTTGCCGCCGGTGAGCGCCTCGTCCTCGACACCGGTCATCTGGCCATCGCCGACGATACGGTATCCATCTCGGTCGAGACGGTCAAGGGCTTCAAGAACGTTTTCTTCGGCGGAGAGGGACTCTTCAACACCGTCGTTACCGGACCCGGCAAGGTAACGCTTCAGACTATGCCGCTGTCCTCCTTCATCGCCGCGACCGCGGGGATGGTAAACAAGGGCAACTGAAAAATGGCCCGGGGGATGCCGCGCGCGGCATCCCCCGAAAAGTTGAAAGATGAAATCATCACTGATAAAAATAGCCAGCTACGACGTTCTGCCTAACAGCACCGTCAGGCCCTCGGCGCTTCTGCGCCATATGCAGCAGCTTGCGCGCGAGGACTGCGACGGGCTCGGCTGCACCTACCGCTATATGCGTTCGCTGAACACGGTATTCGTTCTGACTCAGCTCGGGATGCGGCTTGACACGCCCGTATTCGAAGGTGAAACGGTAAAGCTCACGACCTTCAACGACGGCGTAAACGGTCTTTTTTTAGAGCGCGGATTCCTGCTCGAACGCGACGGAAAAACCGTCGGTATCTGCTCGAGCAGATGGGTGCTGGTCCGATACGACACGCGGGCTCTCGTCAAGCCCCGCGACTTCCCCGTAAGCTTCGAGTGTGTTCCGCGCGAGCGCGAGATTATCTCCGTTCCCCGCAGATTCGACAGGACAGGCGCGGTCGAAGCCGGTGAGCGGGTCGTAAGACTGTCCGATCTCGACGAGAACAATCACCTCAACAACTGCGTTTACGCGGACGTCGCCATGGACGCGCTCGACGGGTTCGACGGAATTGCTTCGCGTTTTTCGGAGATAAAGATCAATTTTCTCGGCGAAGCCCGCCGCGGCGACGTCCTTTCCCTTTCCCGCACGGGAGAGGGATACTCCCAAACCGTCTTCGGCGACAACGCGACGTCGGGCAGGCCCTGCTTCGAGGCGGAGACGGTGCTTGAACCTTTTTCATAACAACGGATCACAGAGGCACTGTGTTCGCAGTGATCGCGTCCTTCCGGGGCCTTCACGCCTCGCGGCGCTCGGCTGCGAGATCGCGCTCCGCGCGGCGATATCCGTCCTCCGGACGGGCGATATCCGGCCTGCGGCCGGGCGACGTGAAAGCGGTGTTAACGTTTGCCTTCCCCGTAACGGGGATGCCTCTCCTCCGGCGAGCCTGGGGACCGCGAAAGCGGTGTTAACTTTTGCCTTCCCCGGAACGGGGAAGGTGTCGGCGAAGCCGACGGATAGGGGGGCGAATCGACGCTGCTTTGCCTTCCCCGGCTGGGGAAGGTGTCGCCCGAACGG
>JAGDAM010000153.1 GCA_017959485.1 Clostridia bacterium | reverse complement strand
GCGCTCGAAAAGGGCCGCCCGGGAGTAGGGGGTAAGACCTTCGCCTCCGGCCGCGACGCCTTCGACTACGCGGTCCGGGCACTGAAAAAACTTATCGGGGAGATGGACGCGAAATGATTATCGGAGCACAGCTTTTTACCGTAAGAGATTACTGCAAAACGCCGGAAGACCTTAAACAGTCTTTGAAAAAATGCGCGGATATGGGCTACCGCGCCGTTCAGCTTTCGGGAATATGCGAGGTTGACGCGAGTCTGCTTCGTTCCTGGCTCGACGAATACTCCCTTGAGGCGCCGATAACCCATACCGCCTTCGGGAAGATTGCCGACGATACCGACAAGGTCATCGCCGACCACAAAATCCTCGGAGCGCGTTACGTCGGGCTCGGATCGGTCCCCGATTTCAGAAAGAGCGGCTGCGACAAGGCCGTCTTCGACGCCGCGCTCGAAAAACTCGCGCCGGCAATCGAAAAGATACACGCCGCCGGGCTCAAGTTCATGTATCACAACCATAATATGGAGTTCTGCAGGTTCGACGGCGGACAGCTCTGCCTCGATTATCTGACGTCGCTCTTCCCCGCGGAAAAACTCGGCGTCACTCTCGACTGCTACTGGGTCACGGCGGGCGGCGGAGACCCCGTCTTCTGGCTTGACAAACTTGCCGGCAGGACCGACTGCATCCATCTGAAGGATATGGTCTATTACGGCCCCGAATCCGCCGTAAGGATGGCTCCGATAGGCGAAGGCAACCTCAATCATCCCGCCATCCTCGAGGCCTGCGAACGGACCGGCGTCGGATACGCTTTCGTCGAGCAGGATCACTGCTACGGGCGCGATCCCTTCGAGTGCCTCGAAGCGAGTTTGTACAACCTTCGCGCGATGGGCGCGAAAGACTGAGGAGACGCCAATGGATACCGTAAGACTCGGAATTATCGGGGTGGGCAACATCGGCTCGACCCATTTCAAATCGGTGACCGGAGGAAAGGTGCCCGGAATGAAGGTCGCCGCCATCGCCGACCGCCGCCCGGAGCGGCTCGCGTGGGCGAAGGAATATCTTGAAGAAAAGCGCGGCGAAGGCTGCGAGATCGACGAACCGGCCGCATTTTCGGAAGGCGCGGATCTTATTTCCTCCGGGCTTTGCGACGCCGTCATCGTATCGGTGCCGCATTATCAGCACCCGGGACTCGCGATCGACGCCTTCAGGCACGGTCTTCACGTAATGTGCGAAAAGCCGGCTGGAGTTTATACCCTCCAGGTCCGCGAGATGACGGCCGAGGCCGATCTTCATCCAGAACTCGTTTTCGGAATGATGTTCAACCAGCGGCCGAACCCGGTTTACTCGAAGATGAGGCAGATAATCGCCTCGGGCGAGCTCGGCAGGATCCGCCGCACGAGCTGGATCGTCACCGACTGGTACCGCCCGCAGTACTATTACGACTCGGGCGACTGGAGAGCCACCTGGTCGGGCGAGGGCGGCGGAGTGCTGCTCAACCAGTGCCCGCACCAGCTCGATCTCTGGCAGTGGATCTGCGGCATGCCGGTACGCATTTCGGCTCGGATGGAATTCGGCAAGTGGCACGACATTGAGGTCGAGGACGACGTCAGCGTCTATTGCGAATACGCAAACGGAGCCACCGGAACCTTTATCACCTCGACCGGAGACACGCCCGGCACCAACCGTTTCGAGATCGTCTGCGACGGCGGAACGCTTGTAGCCGAGTCTAAAACGCTTACGCTTTACAAGCTGAGCGTACCCGAACCCGAATACTCCAGAACGAACCGCGATAAGGTGTTCGGAAAACCCGACTGCGAAAAGACTGTGCTCGTGAGCGAAGGAAAAAGCTCGGGACACGTCGCGGTACTTACCGCCTTCGCGGGAGCCATCCTCCGCGGCGAACCGCTGGTCGCCGACGGCAGAGAGGGTATCAACGGACTCACGATCTCCAACGCGATACACCTTTCGGCCTTCCTCGGGCGCGAGGTGGAGATACCCTTCGACGAAAAACTCTTTTATGACGAGCTGATGAAGCGCGTCGCGACGTCGAGAAGAAAAACGGCGTCCGCCGGAGCAACCGGGGACACCGAGGGGACGTACTGATTGTTATATCATTTCGCCGCGGGCAGAAGCCCGCGGCGAACGCTTTTTTGAAATCAATTATGAATTATGAATGATGAATGATGAATTGGAGACTTTGAAGAAGATAATTCGGAATTAACGCGTTGCCTTCCCCGAAATGGGGAAGGGGGACCGGCTTTTGCCTTCCCCTCCGGGGAAGGTGTCGGCGAAGCCGACGGATGAGGGCCGGTGGATGAGGCGAATCGACGCTGCTTTGCCTTCCCCGGCTGGGGAAGGTGGATTTCGTCCTCGACCGCAAGGCGAGGACGAAAGACGGATGAGGTGTACGGAAACGCCAGTGACACTGTGTTCGCACTGTCCGCGACCTGCACCTTCCCCCGGGGCACGCCTCGCCTGCGGCGAGCCACGGTGTCGGCGAAGCCGACGGATGAGGGACGGTGGATGGGGGTCCCGCGAGATTGGAGATCGCTGTGTCGGATAATAACGATTATTAAGATGCATCGACATTTCCGCAACCCTCACCCGTCCCGGCGGCGTATATTCAAACGTTAAGGCAACACCGCACAATTCGCGGATACGGATTGGCGAGAGATTATTGTGCCTGTTTTGACTGAAAAATCGCAGGAAAACAGGCGGTTTTTCAAGAT
>JAGDAM010000152.1 GCA_017959485.1 Clostridia bacterium | reverse complement strand
CGTTCCAGTAGTAGGTTGCTCCGAGGAACACGTTGTAGAGATTGTAGAACTGGTCGAAGCAGCGGTATTCGACGGCGTCGGACAGATCGGGCTTCATTCCGACTTTAACGTAGAAGCGTCTGACTATCTCGGTCGATTCGGTATCGAGATCCCAGCGGAGCACTATCGGGGCCGGATGGCTCAGCTCCTCGGCTCCCTCCGCGTATTTGGAAACCGCGGTGTAGGGGCCGGCCAGATACTTTGCCTGTCCTTCGGTATGAATGTCGACTGTTCCTTCCAGTTCGCGAAGAAGAACGGTGCATTTCGGTTTTGGTTCCTCCGTTGTAACCTCGGGTTCAGTTGTCGCGGCCTGCTCGGTGTCGGTTGTTATTGCTTCCTGTCCTTCTTTACCGCAGGCGGCGGCAAGAGGAAGCAAAAGAATCAGAGCGAGGAGAAGGGAAATCAGCTTAAAAAAATGTGAATATTTCATTTTTCGCGGGCCTTTCATCTGCCTTTAATTGTTAAGAAATAAATATCCGAGCTCCCGGGATCGCCGGGAAGGGGGAGAAAGCAGCGGCCGTCGGCTCCTGCGGCGATCGTCATCGAGGGCTTTTCGATAACGAGAGTCGCGTTCGGAGGGAAAACGCCGGCGGGTATCGCAATGCCGTCCGAGTGCGCTGAGCGGTAGTTGCGTATGACGTGGACCATCCCGCGTCCCGACGACGGATCCAGGAAGACCGAAACCGTTGTTCCGGCCGGATCGCCGTCGCCTCCCGAGACCGGGTAGTAGTCAAAGCTCGTTAGATATTCCGACGCCCTTCGCCAGAGAGCCGCGAAATTCCGCGCCTCGGCAAACAGCTCTTCCGGGTCGTCGTGCTTAATCATCATCGTCACCGACGGCGTCATCGCGTTCATGTACGAGAAGGCGTCGGGAGTATGCTCCGCGCCGCCGTATTCTCCGCCGGACGGATCGTACCAGTTCATGTTGTGCGCCCGGAAATAGGGTATCCATTCGAACATTTCCCGGTGCTGCTTCTGTTTTATCGGATGATTGCCGTAACCAACGTCGGTGTAGTGGAGAGTTACGGCCCGGCGCATGGTCTCGAGATCGTTCCGCCTTCCTCCCGACGCGCAGGAATCGATCAAAAGTCCCGGATTGCGTCTGCGAAGCTCGTCCCAGAAGGCGAGATAACCGCGGATATGGGCGTTTTCGGCGAATCCTATGCGGTCGGGGCTTTCGTTCTGCTCCCAGTAGGGCGCGGGATCGAAATTGAAATCCTGCCGGTATACGCCGACTCGGCTCTCTTTTATAACTGAATCGACGGTGTCGGTAATCCGCTCAAGCGCTTCTGGATTGCCGAGATCGAGCAGGCGGTTGCGTGAATCGGTTCCGTCCGGAAGCGTCCTGTGAAGGAGCCATTCCGGGTGATCTCTGTCTATATCCGAACCCGATCTGACTCTTTCGGGCTCAAACCAGAGAAGCAGGCGGATACCGTTTTCTTCGCAGAATTCGCCGATTGGACGAAGTCCGCGCGGAAATCTCTCGCTGTCGTATTTCCAGCTGCCGGTACGCTGCCATTCGTGATCGCAGGGATACCATCCCGCGTCGATCCACCAGACGTCGGGGCGGAGCCCGCGGTCAATATATCTTTTCAGCGCAGTCAGCTGGTTTTCTTCGTCGGCGCCGGTGAATTCGGGGAATCCCCCCGCCCTGAAATTGTGAAGGCAGAGCATGGGCGGGACCGGCTTTCCGTACGGATGAGGAAGAATGTGCCGAATATACCAGCGACGCCACAGATTGATTCCGAAATAGGGCCCGCGGTTATCGTAAAGCATGAGCGTAAGACGCGGGGAGCGAAGCTCTTCTCCGGGATGCAGGACGGCGGACAGCCGCTTCTGGCTGCAGACAAAGGAGAGCGAGCCGTCGTCTCCGGGGTTGAATTCGGCGAGCCATCTTCCCGGCCATCCGACCGCTATTCTCGCTGCGGCGCCGCCGGAGGAGAGTTCAAAATAGGGGAAAGCCCCCTGGCACGACGTGCCCGAGATCGGACTCAGTGAAAATGAATCTTCCAGTTCGAGCGAAAAGAACGAGTATCCGTCGCTTCGGCAGGTGTCACCGTTTCCGTATTTCAGCACAGCTCCGCAGAAACCCGGCAGCGAGCACGCGGTCGAAAGCTTTTCGACGGGTTCCGTGTCTCGGTCCGAGGTGTTGACCAGACTGACGAGCAGTTCGGCCGCCGGGAAGCCGCCGTAAACCCGCCATTCCTCGCGCGCGGTAATGCCGCAGGGAAAGACGCGGGTAGCGGTATACTCGACGTATCCGTCGCGCATGACGGCTTCCGCCCGGTCTTCGTCGAACGACGACGAATAGGTTTTTCCGCCCGCGCGGAAGGAGTATTTCATAAAGGACGCGGTTTTCCCGATGGAAGCGCCCCCGCAGGGGTTTTCTAAATTTTGATTATTCATAAATAATTAAGGCAATACCGCACGGTTTGACGAGCGCGTCCCGCTCTGTTTTTCAAAGGAAAAAGAAGGTTGACAGAAGGCAGAGCAGGGCGCCTGATACCGCTTGTTTTGAAGGACGCTCGCCGAAGAACAAAGCTCCGCAAACGGTTGTAAGTATTACGCTTCCTCCGGTGATCAGCGGATAAAGGACCGACGCGGGAAGGCCCGAGGCGCCGAACAGCTGAAGATAGTATGAGGCGCAGTCGGCCGCGGAGCAGAGAAGAATCAGTAAGACCGACCGTCTGTCGAAGAACGGAAGCGCCACCGGCGCGGGTGACTTTCCGGAGCGTTTCTGAAGAATGAACAGACACAGGAAAGCCGCGGAGAAGATTACCGCCTTGGAAAGCGAGCAGAGCATCACGTAGGACCCCGTCGAAACGGACAGTTCCGAGTATTCGGGAAGCTGATGCGTCTTTGAGAGGATGCTCACACCGCCGTTCAGAAGAAACACCGCGGCGCAGAGAAGGAAAAACTTCGGACTTCCTTTTTTACTTCCGTCCCGGCCGGCGGAAGACAGCCCCGAAATCAGGACCGACGCAATCATAAGTATAAAACCGGTTATCCTGAAAGGGAGCGCGAGAGATTCGGGAAGAAGACCGGAAAAGATCAGACTTTCCGTCTGTCCGTATTCGCCGAGGAAGATCATCCCGTAAAAATAGGGAAGCGCCATTCCGCCGAGCATGAGGAACAGGGTGTATACCGACACGCTTCCGATCGACATAATCTTAAAACCGATTAAAAGATACAAGCCGCACAGAAGCGCGGAACCTGCGGCGAAGATCAGCGAAAAGAGCGAAAAGTCAGGCAGCGCCCCGGAAAAGATTGCCTCGACGGCGAATAACGCCAGAAAAGCGGCGGCGCCGCCCAGCATATTGAAAGGGACTGCCGCAGACGGAGAATCGCCGGCCCGTTTGCGGAAGAGCGACGTCAGACAGAAATTGACTGCAAGCAGGGCAACCGCAGAAAAAGCAGCGGTGTAGTACATATTAATTGTTATTGACTGATTTGAAAACGCAACGCCGCACAATCCGGTCGACACTGTCCGGACGCCGGTTCCTCCGTTTCCGTCCCCGGGGACGCGGTCATACGTCCCCGGAGCCGGAGCGGCATTAAGCCGAATCGGATCCGTCAGGTCTTCGCGAATTGTGCGGCGTTGCCGGGACCTGTACCGGAATCACTCCGTCGGGCGGGGTTAAACGCCGTGAGGAGAATCAGGCCTCGATCTTTTCGACCTTGGCTTCGGGAGCGTTTCTCTTAATGCTGTCGATTCCGTTGAGGCAGCTGGTCTTGGTCTTGTAGCCCTCGCCGGTGGCGATGACCTGTCCGTTGGTCGCTTTAAGACGGAATCTGTATTCTCCCGCCTTGTCGACATAGACCTCAAACTTCGGATGCTTCTGGGTCTCGAAACCTTCTACGGTCTGGTCCTCAACGGCGCCGACGCAGTTTCTTCTGACGCTCTCGAGTCCCTTGATGCAGGAAGCTTCGGTCTTGTAGACCTCGCTGGAGCAGATGACCTCGCCGTTGCCGGCCTTAAGATCGAATTTGAATCCGGTCTTGGTCTGCTTAACTACGAATTTTCCCATGGTATTCCTCCTTAGTAAAGTCTTCTGCGCGAAACGCCTCCGGCCGCAAGACCGGTCCGTGCGTCATTGCGCTGATTATGCTATTATTTTATCATATTTTTTTGCTTAATGCAAGATTCTGCAAAAATTTTAACCTAATAAGGAATAATTTGCATTGCGAGAAGGTCTTTCGCCTCCGAAAGAAGGGTGATTGCAGCGCCTTTTTATGCTTTTCCCCGGAAAAACCGCCGAAAATGAGAAACGCT
>JAGDAM010000151.1 GCA_017959485.1 Clostridia bacterium | reverse complement strand
GCTCTCATCGAGGACCTTGAGAAAAAGGGACTTCTCGAGGACACCGTTTTCGTGATGGCTCCCGACCATTATCCCTACTCGGTCTCCGACGACGACGCGAAGACGGTTACCGCCCTCTCCCAGCTGTACGGACTTCCCGAAAGCGGTATCTTCAACAATTACAATCTCTACCGTGCGCCGCTGATTATCTGGTCCGCGTCGATGAAGACGCCCGTGAAGGTCTCGAAGGTCTGCTCGGCTCCCGACATTCTGCCGACCGTGCTAAATCTGTTCGGACTCGAATACGATTCGCGTCTGATTATCGGGCAGGACATCCTCTCGACCAAAGAGGGATTCGCGATTCTCAACATGTCGGCGGCCAACTCGGAATCATCCTATTACAACTGGCTCTGCGACTACGGTTTCTACAACAACAAGGACAAGAAATTCTATCCCTTCGAGGGAGTGACGGTTGACGAGACGGCGCTCAAAAACTCGGGATATATCAGCTACCACAACCAGCTCGTCACGGATATGTACAAATACTCGAAGTATATACTTGACTTTAAGGAAAAAATCGGTGACAACAACTACATTGTAGGCTACTACAACAAAGTTTTCCGGTCGGGGAACTGAGGCGTATCAAACGTAATACCGCACAATTCGCATGCTCGGATTGTGCGGTATTGCCATAAAGGAACAACGACTGTTTGGGAGAGGACTGCAGTGGAAGAATACAACAGAAGAAAAGTCATAGAACTGTTTGACGCATATGCCGCGGACTGGAAGCCGCGCGCGGCCGCGGGCATCGAAAAATACCGCAAGGGGGACGCCGTCGTCACCGTTCGGGATAAAGACGGAAGACCTGTGCCCGGAGCCCGGATTAAATTCTCGCAGAAGACGCACGAGTTCAGATTCGGCGCCAATATCTTTATGCTCGACGAGCTTGAGAGTGAGGAAAAGAACGAAAAATACAAAAAGATCTTCGCACAAACCTTCAATATGGCCACGCTTCCTTTCTACTGGGACACGCTCGAGCCGGTGAAGGGAAGTCCGCGATACGCGAAGGACAGCCCGAAAATCTACCGGCGGCCGCCTATCGATCTCTGCGTCGAATTCTGCGAAAAGCACGGGATCGAGCCGCGCGAGCACGCGCTGGCGTACGACCATTTCTTTCCGGCGTGGCTCGCCGGAGCCGGCGCCGACAGGGTAAAGCCCGAACTCGAGCGGCGCTTCCGTGAGATCTCCGAAAGATACGCGAAAAAGATCCCGACCATAGAAGTCACCAACGAAATGGCCTGGACTACCGGAAAGACGCTTTTTTACGACGACCGGGATTATATCGAATGGTGCTTCAGGACGGCCGAGAAATACTTTCCCGACAACGAGCTCGGCATAAACGAGTCGACGCTGCTCGCGTGGGGAGACAAGGGCCGCGCCACCGACAAATATTACGCGTATATCGAGGCAGCCCTTCTCAAGGGAGCCCGCATCGACGCGATAGGCATGCAGTACCATCTCTTCAACAGGCGTGAGGTCGAATACGAGAGGACGCGTCTCACTCTCGACCCTCTGCGGCTCTATCGTCAGATGGACCTTTATTCGGATTTCGGCAAGCCGCTGCAGGTTACCGAGGTCACCGTCCCCGCCTTTTCCGCCGAGCCCGAAGACGAGGCGATCCAGGCGGAAATACTCGAAAACGTATACACGGTCTGGTTCTCGCATCCGAACGTCGAGCAGATCATTTACTGGAATCTCGTCGACGGTTACGCGCACTTCTGGGATCCCGATCCCGAAAAGATCCGCGCGACGCAGGGCGATATGACTATCGGCGAGAACTACTATTACGGCGGGCTGCTTCATTTCGATATGACCCCGAAGCCGGCTTTTCTCCGCCTCCGTGAACTGATTTACGGCAGATGGAGGACCGATGCCGAGGCCGGCCCCGACGGGGACGGTCGGGCGTCCTTCCGCGGATTTTTCGGAGGATACGAAGGTCTGGTCGAAGCGGAAGGGAAGAGAGCGCCCGCGTCCTTCAATCTTTCGAAAAAAGGCGAAAACCGCTTCGAACTAACTCTTTAACTTCCCCGAACGGCTGGAAGAGCGCGCAATAAGAAATCCGGTGTTTTTTATGGATGAAAAAAAGACGGTCGACCGCGTGTCGCGCGTCGGCATTTTCGGCAATATACTTCTGTCCGCCTTCAAACTGGCCGCGGGTATTCTCGGCAGTTCGGGAGCTATGGTGTCCGACGCGGTTCACTCTCTGTCGGACGTCTTCGCGACGTTCATCGCCTGGATCGGCGTGCGGCTGTCGCGGCGCGAGGAGGACAAGGCGCATCCCTACGGGCACGAGCGGCTCGAGTGCGTGGCGTCTCTCCTTCTCGGACTGATACTCGCGGGTACCGGCGCGGCGATCGGATACGGGGGTATACAGAAGCTCCTCGCAGGGGAAGAGAACATCGCGGTTCCCACGGTCCTTCCTCTTATCGCGGCTATAGTT
Source organism: Clostridia bacterium (assembly GCA_017959485.1). Next base: position 314 of record JAGDAM010000151.1, on the reverse strand, counting down.
TCAATCGCGGTAAAAGAGGGAATGTATCATTATACCATGCACTACGCGAAACTGCTCGGCTCCGACGCCTTCAGGGCGGACGCCTGGCACCACCGGTCGGACGCGATATCGTCGGTCGGGTCCTTTATCGGTATCGGACTCGCGAAGCTCGGTATCAGGATCGCGGACCCGATCGCGAGTCTGCTGATCTGCGTTCTCATTCTCAAGGTGGCCTTCGATATCATACGCGACTCGATACGGAAGATGCTCGACACCTCCTGCAGCGCCGAGTTTGAGGAAAAACTCCGTTCGTTCGTCGCGGCTCAGGAGGGAGT
>JAGDAM010000150.1 GCA_017959485.1 Clostridia bacterium | reverse complement strand
GTTCGCTCCGCTTCCGCGGGTGTCGACGACTTTTTTGGATTTTTCGACCGAAACGACGTCGCCGGGAGTCGCGGATCCGGTGCGCTCGCGCACTTCGATTCCGTGGCGCTTCTGCGGTCGTTCGGCGCGTTTCTGCTGATCCTTCTTCTGCCCGTCCTGCGACTTGGCGGAAGAAGCGGAAAGACGCGATTCGAATCTCTCTCCTGCCGTCCTTGAAACCGGCTGCTTTTCGTGGCGCGGAGCCGCGGCTGCGGTTTCCTTTTTCCCGGCATCCGTCTTTTTCCCGGTGTCCGGACGCGCTACGTCGGTCCCGGCCTGCTTCGCGGCTTCCGCGGGAGACACGTCGGACTTCTTTTCGGGCTCCGGCTTTTTCGCCTCGGTTTTTTCCTCCGGCACGGGCTCGGAAACAGGCCGCGGAGGCTCCGCGGCGGTCTGTCCGCAAATATAATCGTTGATGTTTACAATCTGATTGGCTTTTGTGATCTTCTCCCAGAATAAATCGAGCGCAAAGGCATCCAGGGAGGTCTGAGCCTTGACGTCAAGTCCCGCCTCCGCGAAAATATCCGTGATGTCCTTTGTTTTGAGCGCTAGCGCTTTTGCTAAATGCGCGGGTTTGATCGACGTGTTTTGTGCCATACTGATCCTTTACCGGGCCTTTCGAATAATGATGAATTATGAATTATGAATTATGAATTGACGAACCGAACGCTTTGAGGACCGCGGTCGACAGAGAGGAGTCGGTAACTCCGGCGGCTGCGACCGGACCCGTTCTTCCGAGCGCGTGGCCGAGTTCGTCGGCTCCGCATCCGGCGGAAATCAGGGTCGCTCCGTAGAAGGAGCATCTGTCCCGCAGACGCTTGGAGGTGTTTTCGGATATTCCTTCCGCCATTACGACGAGCCGCGTCCTGCCCTGCTTCAGAGCGGCGCAGCACTGCTCGCAGCCGAATACGATCCGTCCGCTCCGGACGGCAAATCCCAGTACCTTGAGCGGCGACTGATTTTTTGTCTCTGTTCCGCTCATTTTACGGCTCCTTCCGTCTCCGTAAGGTATACGGGCGGCCCGCTGAGCGACAGTTTCGCCCGCAGCCGGCCGCTCCTGACCGCTTTGGACAGGCAGACCGGATTGTCGCAGACGTATGCTCCGCGGGTCTGGGCCTTCATTTCGGGATCCCGTACCGCGAGGCCTCCTGAGTTGACGAAGCGAATAAGAAGCCGGCGGTCGAAACGGTTCATACATCCCATGCACTGACGCACGCAGACGCCGGCTGCGGCTTCTCTCCGGCTCATTCCGTCTTGATGTCTATTTTGCAGGAGGTGAGTTTCGCGGCGAGACGGGCGTTCTGGCCTTCACGCCCGATGGCGAGCGACAGCTGGTCGGGCGCGACGATAACCTTGGTTGATTTTTCGCCGGTCATCTCGACGCTTATTACCGCCGCCGGAGCGAGAGCCGCTCTGACGTACTCCGCGAGATCCTCGCTGTATTTGACTATATCTATCTTTTCGCCCGAGAGCTCGTTCAGTATAGACGAAATCCTCATTCCGCGCGGACCGATGCAGGCTCCGACAGGGTCGAGCGAATCGTCGTTAGACACAACCGAGATCTTGGTTCTCGAACCCGCCTCGCGGGCGACGTTTTTGATATCAACCGTGCCGTCTCCGATTTCAGGCACTTCGAGCTTGAACAGGCATCTTATGAAATTGGCGTCCGTTCTCGATACGCGGATCTCGGAGTCGCCGTCCGCGCGCGTGATCTTTCTGACGTACACTTTAAGCTTGGATCCGGGACGGTAGATGTCGCCCGGAATCTGGTCGCGGTAGGGAAGAACGAGCATTCCGGTGTCGGTCTCGAGGAAAATGTCGCCCGAATTGCGGTCGTACGAACGTATCGTGGCGGTGACTATCTCTTCCTTCTTGTTGTCGTAAGCCGCTCTCGCGTTGGCGTTCTCGGCTTCGCGGATGCCCTGGACAATCGTGTTTTTCGCAACCTTGGCGGATATGCGGTGAAGCGTGTTCGGCTTGATCTCTATGCGGAGCTGCTTGCCGACCGTGATCCGCTTGTTGTGGGTGCGCGCTTCTTCGAGCAGTATCTCGGTGACCGGATCCTGCACTTCAGCGACCACGTTTTTGACAAGGAATACGCGGAGATCCTTCTTTTTTTCGTCGACGGTGACTTCGATAATCGCCTCGCTGTTCTGTCCGGCGAGATTTTTTCCGCCGAATTCCTTCTGACAGGCGCGGGTGATCGCCTCGACGATCTTGGCTATCATATGATCCCGGGGAATACCGTTTTTTTCAAGTTCGTCAAGAGCGTCAAAAAGCTGCTTGTTCATCGGAAAGAGATTCCTTTCGTAACTGTATATGTGAAAATGATATTGTTGTATACGTTATTGCTTTAATCCGTTTCGCCGTCCCCGAAGTCCCAGACGAGCTTCGCGCCGGCTATATCTGCAAATGGTACGTCGTATTTATCCTCTCCGCATTCGATCGCGACCGAGTCGGATTCGGACGAATAGCCGCCCAGGATTCCGGTCAGTTTTTTCTGCGAAGTGCCGGGAAGCGGCCGGTAGAAGCGCAGTTCCGCCTTCATTCCGGCGCAGGCGTCGAAATGGCGGGGAAGGGTCAGGTCGCGCTCGATGCCGGGCGAGGAGATATTCAGACTGTACGGAGCGTCTATCGGGTCCGCTTCGTCGATTACGGGGTCAATCAGGCGCGACACCAGTTCGCAGTCGGCGATGCCGACTCCTTCGTCGCGGTCAATCGTGATCTCGAGGACGTTCGTGCCGCCGCTGCGGTAGTACGAGACGTCCCAGACGGTGTATCCGGCGTCCGAGATGGGGCCTGCCGTCAGGGCGTATATCTTTTTTTCGATTCCGCGGTAATCTTTTTTCGGTTTCATATCGCTTTCCGTCATACGAGAAAGAGTGGACTGTCGCCCACTCCCCTTAAACTCCTCTTGTACACCTGCATATTATATCACATAATTCTTTTTTTTGCAACAGTTTTACGCGGAATGTGAAGTTTTTTATACGTAATGTGTAGTTTTTTTGAATCAATCTGAACGGCGTATGTCGGGCCGTCAAAAAGGAGATGAGATTTTCGACAAAAGCCCGTCGGCTATTTACAAAAAACTATTCTTATGGTATAATACAATAACATATAAACTTGGAGATTTTTCCTTTGAGCGGAAAGAATAAAGATATGACCGAAGAAAAGAAAGAAAAGCGCGGGCTTTCCCGGCTTTTGCTGATTCTCGCGCTGTCCGGGCTCGCGATTTTCGCGGTCTGCGGAACGCTGGCGGTATTCACCGGTTGGCCGGCATACGTCACGGTTTTAGCGGGCGCCGTTCTGTACGTCTGCGCGTGTGCCGTGATCATTCTGCTTTCGCTCCGCGAAGCGGGCGACGAAGACGGTGAGACCGAAAACGATATTCAGCGTTCGATAGCCGACGTGCTCAAGCGCATCGGCATGCCCGTCGTCATAACCACTCCGGACGGAAAACTCGTCTGGATCAACCTCGAATTCAAACGGCTGTTCGGCGTTGACTCGCCGATAGGCAGAAACATCGAAGAGCTTGCCGGCTGCGGGATGGAGGTCATTTCGACCGCGGATCCGTCCTTGGGAACGCCGGTGACTCTCGGCGGCGTGCCCTACCGCGCGGTCTGCAGCATTATGCCGGCCGGAGAGAGGGACTTCTGGATGACCGTCTTCGTCGATTCGTCGGAGCTCGAGGAAGCCAGACGCGACCTCGCCGCCGAGACCGCGGTCATCGCGTACGCCGCGGTTGACAATCTTGACAGTCTTTCCTCCCTCGTAAAAATATCCTACCGCGAAGCCGTGCTGCGCGTCGACGCCGCGCTGAGGGAGTGGACTGCGGAACACGGCGGCTTTCTGCGCGAATACGAAGGCGATAAGTTCCTGATCGCATTCCCCCGCAACAGACTCGCGGAATGCGTCGACGGGGGATTCGACATACTCGAGCGCGTGAGGAAGATAGGTCTCGGAGACAGCGGACTGTCGGTTACCGTTTCCATGGGTGTTTCAACCTGCGGAAAAACGCTCGGGGACAGGGAAAGGGACGCCGCGGCGGCTCTTGAAACGGCTCTGCAGCGCGGCGGCGACCAGGTTGTCCTGAAAAGCGAAGACGGTACCGCCGCCTATTTCGGAGGACTTACCAAGACCGATTTCACGAGAACGCTGATCGCGTCGCGCACCGTCTGCGCCCGCCTGATACAGCTGATAGGCGGAGCGGGGAACGTGCTTATTATGGGCCACCGGGATCCCGATTTCGACGCCATAGGCGGCTGCGTGGGCCTCTGCTGCATCGCGCGCGCTTTCAGCGGCAGCGTTTATATCGTCGTCGACAGGGACAACGTCAATTTCCGCACCGCCGTGCCGCGGCTGCTCAGCGACTGTCCCGAGTACGAAAACGTTTTCATCAGCGGCGACGAGGCGCTGGATATGATCCGCTCGGACACTCTCCTGATACTCGCCGACGTGAACAATATGAAGATAGTCGAGTGCCCCGACGTCGCCGCCAACGTGGCGTCTCAGGTCGTTATCGACCATCACCGGAAGACTGCCGAATTTGCCATCGAGCCGCAGATCGCCTTCATCGAACCGGGGACGTCCTCCTGCTGCGAACTCGTTACCGAGATGATCGAGAGTCTGTCGGAGGGCGCCTCGTCGTCCGACATCCTGAATCTGCGTCCGGCGGAGGCAGACATGCTGCTTGCGGGCATAATGCTCGACACAAAGAATTTCACGAGGACGACCGGGGAAGAGACATTCGCCGCCGCCGTCTTCCTGAAATCCAGGGGTGCCTCTTCGGAGAAGGTCACGTCCTTCTTCTTCAAGGACATTGACGCCTTCAGAAAGGAATCCGAGCTTTACCGGAATATGTTCT
>JAGDAM010000149.1 GCA_017959485.1 Clostridia bacterium | reverse complement strand
GCTGGTCATGACCTTTATAGTCAGCGGGTAAAGAATTTCCGTCTTGTCTATCATCTTTCCCAATTACAATTTGCATTTTTCAATTTACTCCTGCACGCACGCCGCGATGACGTTGCGCAGGCGGGGCTGGATCGTCGCCTCCTTGTTGTTGAGCATGTGCTGCGCGTAATAAACGGAGAGCTTCAATTCGGGCGACGAGAGCAGCATCGCTCCGGCGGCGCCCGACCAGCCGAACTCGCCGACCGGCATCAGGCATCCGCCTCTCGGGTCGACGTGTGTCCGCACGCCGAGTCCGTAGGAATATGAGCTGCCTAGCTGATCCCAAACGAAAGTCTTGCGCTGATTGTCGTCCAGCATAGGCGTGCGCATCATCTCGATCGAGGCGCGCGACAGTATCCTTCCGCCGTTCGCTCCGACTCCGCCGCAGGCGAGCGCGTCGGCGAATTTAATCATATCCCCGACCGTCGACACAAGTCCGGCTCCGCCCGACTCGTATTCGCTCCCAATCACGTACATATTCGTCTTCGCGGTCTGTTCCGCCCTGCCGGTGCGGTCGTTGAAGCGGTACTGCGCTTCAAGCTCGCCGGCCTTTTTCGGATCGAAAGTCGATTCGGTCATTCCGAGCGGATCGAATATCGCGCGCTTTACGTAATCGCCGAACCGCTCGCCCGAAAGGACCTCAACGGCGGCGGCGAGTATATCGTGAGAAAGTCCGTAAAGATATTTTTCGCCCGGCTCGAAATTCAGCGGAATTTTCGCCATCGCCCGGACGGCCTCTCTCGTCGGGCAGGCGCCCCGCGTTTCGTCTCTGACGCGGCGCAGCTCGGCGCTCGTCAGATTGTATCCGAATCCCGACGTCATGCAGAAAAGATGACGCATAAGCAGCGGCCGCGTCGCAGGGACCGTGTAGGTCCCGCCTCCGGCGATGACGCGCAGCTCGGCAAATTCGGGAAGAATTTCGCTCACCGGCGTGTCGAACAGGAAGAGCCCCTTCTCCATCAGAGTCAGCGCCGCGGCGCAGGTTATCACCTTGGACACCGAATAGACGAAATATCTGCCGTCGGGGGACGGCTTGTTTTCTCCCGCCTGTCTGCGGAAGACTTCCTCGTGATTGATAAAGACCGAAATGTCGCAGCCGGGCACTCCGTACGACGGTATTCTGTCAAAAAACTCCTCAAGCGGTCTGAAATCCATTTTTCTCACTCCTGTTTTAGCTCAAAGCCGGAATAGTGACGCCTTCCGGTGACGCTTGAAAGATCGTATTTTGCCGAAAAACCGGTCGAAACGAACCCGGCGATCTTTACCTGACTGTTGCGCAGTTCGGGCGGAAGATGATCGTCGCGCGCCCAGTCGGTGACCTCAAAGTCTCCGTTTTCGTATATCTCCATGGTGGTTATCGAGGTGTTTTCGAGCCGGACCATATTCCAGACGTCGTGCACCGGGATGCCGAGCAGTTCGCCCATTATCAGCTGTATTGTGAGCATGTGCGAAACCACGGCAACCGACGAGCCGCGCTCTTTGCCTATGATGCCGCAGAACTCGGCCACCGCACGCTCCTTCACCTCGGCGAAGGATTCTCCGTCGGGCATGCGCAGTTTTTCCGGCTCGTAGTGCCACAGATCGACCGTTCCCGGCCAGAGCGCCTCGATCTCGTCACGGTTCTTCCCTTCCCACTGTCCGCAGTAGATCTCGCGAATTCCGGGGGCTTCGACGATTTCGATATCCCGCCCGGCTCTGACCTCCTCGGCCGTCATCAGCGTGCGGCGGCAGGGACTGGAATAGATCCGGTCGATCTTTTTAGCGAGCATCGGCCCGCGCAGAGTCGCCGCCTGCGCCTTCCCGCGGTCGCAGAGCGGGTGATCGGTGCCGCAGCCGATGAAGCGGTGAACGGCGTTGAAGAAGGTCTCGCCGTGTCTGACAATATATACCGTCGTTTTGCTCATAGCTCAAAGCATCAGCGCCGGGTCTTCGACAAGTCCCGACAGCTGCGAGAGCAGTTCGGCGGCGACGGGGACGTCAATCACCCGCGCGTCGAAAGCGAGAGTCAGAAAAAAGCTCTCACGGCTCTTGATAAGTCCGTCCTCGGCATAGGGACGCGTCTTTATACCGCCTATCGAGAGCGCCGCGACCTCCGGAACCGAGAGAACCGGCAGACAGCCGTCGGTATCCGAATCCGAAAGATCGAAAACGGTCAGCGAAGCGCCGCCCTCGGGAGTCATATCGCCCCTCGAGAGCATTTCGGCGTTCTTTTCGCGCTCGGCGGCTATCTGCGAGAGCGTCATTTGCGAAACGCCGCGCACCGCCGCGGAGACGGTTCCGTTGATTCCGGTAAACGCGAAAGCCATGCAGTCGGTCTTTTTGAGCGAGCCGTGCTCGTTCCTGACTGCGACGCAGGGGAATCTGTCGGCGAGTTTCGCGAGAGCGAGCAGTACGAGGTCGCCCGGCGTGACCTTCACGCGGCCCCGGGCCGAGATTGCGGACGCGACGCGCACCGCGCTTTCGGCTGACGCCTCGACGGTAAGAAAAGCCGCGGGAACAGCCGACCTTTCAAGCTTGCCCGAGAGCAAATCCCTCATCACCGACGTCGGAAGAGTGTCATCTCCGGTCGCGGCCGGTTTTGCCGCCGCCTCGACGTCGGCTTTTTTTATAAAACTGCCGTTTGACGGAGTTACCGATCCGAGATCGACTCCGAGCCGCGCGGCTGCGGTCTTTGCGTTTGGCATCGCGGGAAATACGGAGGACGCTGCCGAGGCCGGCTCCCGCTTTTCGGGAACAGCCGCGGGCTCCGTTGCAGACAAGGCCGCGGCGGGTTCCGACGGCTCGACGGGTTTGATTTCCTCCGCGACGGCGGGTTCGGGTTCCGGTTCAGCTTCCGGAGCCTGAGCGTCTCCGGGCTTTGCGGTCGCGGCGGCGAGGTCGTCCTCGTCGCCGATTTCCATAAGAAGGGTGCCGGCGTCGACGGTGTCGTATTCCTTTACGAATATCCCGCATACGAGCCCGGTCGC
>JAGDAM010000148.1 GCA_017959485.1 Clostridia bacterium | reverse complement strand
GCCTTCCCCTCCGGGGAAGGTGTCGGCGAAGCCGACGGATGAGGGACGGTGGATGGGGCGGAACAATTCAATTAAACCTTCGCCCCGCGGGAGCGGGGAGAAGGTGGCTCCGGCGTGCTATCTTGCGCGTTGACGGATGAATAATCGCGCCGGAGACGGATGAGGGGCATCCGAAGAATGATATCCGCTTACCGATCGGAGATTCGAACTCAGCTCAGCGCAACAGAGGTTACCGTTTCTGCATTGGGGCGCTGAGCCCAGAGGTTTAGAAAAGCTCCGGCAGGCCTTCGCTTTTCTGAAACCTCGGGAGTTCGAATATCTTGCGGAGCAACAATACGCAGGCCGGGGGCTTTTATGCCCCCGGCCTGTGTATTGGTGACCCATCGGAGATTCGAACTCCGGACACCTTGATTAAAAGTCAAGTGCTCTACCGCCTGAGCTAATGAGTCATATTGTCATGTGGATTTGTCCCACGAGCGTATATTATACTCCAAAAAAAACGAATTGTCAAGCTTTTTTTGTCAAAGCGGCGGAAAGGTAAAAAAAATATCGACAAAAACCGTACAAAGAAGTATAATATATGCATACCCGAAGGGAGACTGCGTTATGTACGAAAAGATCGAAGACGTATTCAGACTTATTGTTCAGTACGGCGTGCTGCTCATAGAGCTTATCGGCGTCGCGGTGCTGCTTTATTCGATAGTCAGGGCCATCATCGGCCTGATCAAACGCCGCCGCGACGTGCGGCTCGAGCTTGCCGAGGGGATCGCTCTCGCGCTCGAGTTCAAGGTCGGAGGCGAGCTGCTCCGCACAGTCATCGTACGCGAGTGGAGCGAACTTCTGATTCTCGGATCGGTAATCCTCCTGCGCGCGGCGCTGACCTTCCTGATTCAGTGGGAAATCAGGGTCGAAAGAAAGAAAAATCTTGTCGAAACTCTCAAGGACTCCGGCACCGACGGGGAAGAAAAGAACACCCGCGACTGAACCGGGGAAAACCGGGCGCTGATACAATGGGGCTGTAAGAAAGCAGGCTTTTTTACAGCCCCGGTTTAATTCGCCGTTCCGGCGAGCTAAGTTATGCTCCGCAAGCTAAATTCGAATTCGCCGGGCCAACTGCGGCGAATTCAATTCAGCCACTCGCTTCGCGACTTTTTTCAGTCCCTCAAAACTCCTCCGTCTCCGGGGCGGATACGAACGAGTAAAAGGTCGCGCAGGCGTTTTTGAAATAAAAGACCTGTGTGTTTCCGTCATCCTCGTCGTACATCGCACGAAGCTCTGGATAGGCGTCGAGCATGGCTTTTCTCGCCTCGCGGCGGTCGTCCTCGACAAGCTCACCCGAAAGACGCAGCCATCTTCCGTTCAGAAATGAGCAGATCTCGACCTTCGGATTTGCCGCGATCTGACGCGACACCGGCTTTACCTTTCCCGTCTGAATATAGAGCTTCCCATCGTAGATATTGACGGTTCCGAAGGGACGCACGCGGGGCTGGCCGCCCTCGTCGGTCGCGAGATAATAGGTCCCGGCGGCTTTCAGAAATTCGTAAGTCTTCTGCATAGTCAAAAATCCTTTCAGTGTAAAAACGGCGATGCCGGAATTCCCCAAGGGGTTTCCGGCATCACCTTTAATATATCACCGGAACCGCGTCAGGCAAGCTCGGCGAAGTATTTGATGGTGCGAACCATCTGGCTGGTGTAGCTGTTCTCGTTGTCGTACCAGGAGACGACCTGAACCTGATAGGTGTCGTCGTCGATCTTGGCGACCATCGTCTGGGTGGCGTCGAAGAGCGAGCCGTAGGTGATGCCGACGATATCGGAGGAAACGAGCGGCTCCTCGGTGTATCCGAAGGAATCGGAGGAAGCGGCCTTCATGGCGGCGTTGATGCCTTCCTTGGTCACGTTCTTGCCCTTGACGACGGCGACGAGGATGGTGGTCGAGCCGGTCGGGGTGGGAACTCTCTGAGCCGAGCCGATGAGCTTGCCGTTGAGTTCGGGAATGACGAGGCCGATGGCCTTGGCGGCGCCGGTGGAGTTCGGAACGATATTGACGGCGGCGGCGCGGGCGCGGCGGAGGTCACCCTTGCGGTGCGGTCCGTCGAGAACCATCAGGTCGCCGGTGTAGGCGTGAACGGTGGTCATGATTCCGCTCTGGATGGCAGCGTATTCGTTGAGCGCCTTGGCCATCGGAGCGAGGCAGATGGTGGTGCAGGACGCCGCGGAG
>JAGDAM010000147.1 GCA_017959485.1 Clostridia bacterium | reverse complement strand
GGTACCATCTGATCGAGAAGCCGGTGAAGTTGGTCATGCTCTTCGAATCGTTGAAGGAGAAGAGTATCATGACCGCAATCGGCAGATAAAGCAGGAAATAGATTATTCCGGTATAGAGTCCAGAAGAGAAGGAGATGCCGCGCTTTCCGTTCTTTTTCATATCACGACGCCTCCTTTGTCCGAACTCCGGTCAAAGCGGTTCATGATCGCCGTCGAAATGAGGACGATAATCATGAGCACGAAGGACATCGCGGCTCCTATGCTGTAGGTCGAGGGGCCCGAGAAGGCGGTCTCGATCGCGTCTCCTATCAGCAGATACTGTCCGCCGCCGAGCTTCTGGGAGATATAGAAGGTCGAGATGGACGGCACGAAGACCATCGTGATTCCCGAAACGATTCCCGATACCGAAAGCGGAACGGTGACGCGCAGGAGCGTTTTGAACCTGCCGCATCCGAGATCGGCGGCGGCCTCGTTCAGTTTGGGATCGATCTTGGAGAGCACGGTGTAGACCGGAAGCACCATATAGGGCAGGTAGTCGTATACCATGCCGAAGATTACGGCGCCCGGGGTATTAATCATGTGGAGCTCGAAATCCTCGCCGAAAATACCCTGAAGTACGGTATTGATGAAACCCGTGTCCTCGAGCAGCTTCATTATGGCGTAGGTCCGGATGAGGAAGTTGATCCACATCGGGAGCATGACCATCATGATAAGGACGCGCTGAGCGCGGGGCGAAGCGGTGGATATTGCGTAGGCGAGCGGATATCCGATGAGCAGGCAGATGACGGTGGCGATCAGCGAGTAGCTCGCCGAGCGCACGAAGGCGTCGGTATAGTCTCCGAGCGCGGCGAAGTTCTCGAAGGAGAAGCCGCCGTCGGCGCCGCGAAGCGCGAACACCGCCACGAAGATGAGCGGGGCTATGATAAAGAGGATCGCCCAGACCATATGCGGAGCGGCCGTGAGCGAGCGCCCTCCCGTGCGGGCGCGGGTCATTCCTCTGCCTCCGGCTCGGGATCCGACAGATGCTCGATCTCCTCGGAGAAGGTCGAGTAGTCTCCGAACATACCCGAGAACTCGGATTTTTTCATTACCTGGATCTCGTACGGGTCTATCGATATACCGATAACGTCGCCGACTTTAACGGCGTCGGTCGTCTCGATCATCCATTTGAAATTGTCGATGTCGACGATGATCTCGTAATAGTCGCCCTTGAAGGTGACGGCGGTCACGGCTCCGGTAAGCATGGCTTCGGAGACCGGGACGATGTCGATGTCCTCGGGACGGACTACGACGTCGACCGGCTCGTTCGGAGCAAATCCCGCGTCTTCGCAGGCGAAGGTCTGTCCGGCGAAGGAGACGGTGTAATCCTTAATCATTACGCCGTTGACGATGTTGGACTCGCCGATGAAGTCTGCCACGAAGGCGTTGACCGGCTCGTTATATATCTTTTCGGGAGTGCCTATCTGCTGAATCTCGCCGTTCGCCATTACGACGACGGTGTCCGACATCGAGAGGGCCTCCTCCTGGTCGTGCGTTACGTAAACGAAGGTGATTCCGGTCTGGCGCTGCCTCCGTTTGAGTTCGACCTGCATATCCTTGCGCAGCTTGAGGTCGAGCGCTCCGAGCGGCTCGTCGAGAAGCAGAACCTCGGGGCGGTTGACAAGCGCTCTCGCGATCGCGACGCGCTGCTGCTGTCCGCCCGAGAGACTGGTCACGTCTCTCTTTTCAAACCCGCGCAGATTGACGAGCGCAAGCATTTCGGTGACCCGCTTTTTTATCTCCTCGTCGGGTGTCTTGGAAAGACGCAGCCCGAAGGCGATATTCTCGTAGACGTTGAGGTGCGGGAAGAGTGCGTAGCGCTGGAATACGGTGTTGACGTTGCGGCGGTAGGGAGGCAGATCGTTGATCTTCTTTCCGTCGAATATCACGTCTCCCTCGTCGGGAGTGACGAATCCGGCGATGATGCGGAGCGTCGTGGTTTTGCCGCAGCCCGAAGGGCCGAGCAGGGTGATGAACTCCTTCTTGTGGATGTCGAGATCGATCGATTTCAGCACCTGTTCGCCGTCGAAGGATTTCGAGATCGCGCGGAGTTCGATAAGCTTTTCGTTGTTCATTCCGTACAAAATTCCTTTACGAAAAAATTCCGGAACGGAGGTCTATGCCGCACGCCGGCAAAAAAGCGTAAATCCGTCCGCAGGACCTCAGGAAAAGAGGCCGACGGACGGCGAAAAAAGCCGGGTGCACTTACGTACCGCAGTTACCGCGTATATTGTACCATTATTTGAAGAAAAATGCAACAGTTTCATTAGTCAATAACGGTATCATATTTGACAGACGGGCTCGGGAACGACGGCAAATCAACGGCTCTGAGAAAAAAGTGCGATTTTTCGGCGTTTTCTGCCGGAATTTAGTGTAATTTTTAGCATCTAATTGCATTATTTTCCAAAACGTGATATAATTGAACCGGAACAGGCACAGGAGGTCGTTATGTACCGCAAAATATTAGATTATCTGAATCAGTGGAAGAATGATAAATACCGCAAGCCGCTTATCGTTCAGGGCGCGAGACAGGTCGGAAAGACCTACGCAATTCTTGAATTCGGAAAGGAAAACTACGACAACGTCGTATATTTCAACTTTCAGACAAATGACAAACTCTCGGATACTTTCTCCGAGAGCATAAGCCCGTCTTATCTGATCCCCGTCCTCTCTTTCGTCAGCGGGCAGACGATCACCAAGGGAAGAACGCTGATAGTTTTTGACGAGGTCCAGCTTTGCGAAAGGGCTCTGACGTCGCTGAAATACTTCTG
>JAGDAM010000146.1 GCA_017959485.1 Clostridia bacterium | reverse complement strand
GCGTCGGTCTCGAGAAGCAGCCGGTCAAGCGGAACCGTCGAAGCGACCTGTCTCACCCGAGGCGCGTTTTTGAAGGTGACGACGCCCGAAAATGAAATAAACCATCCGCGAGAGCAGAGATCGCGTGCCGTCTCAGCGCTTCCGGAATAGCTGTGAAACACCCCGACGGCGCTCGGATGGCGCAGCACGGCTTCGAACACGTCCCGGTGTGCGTCCCTGTCGTGAATAATCACGGGCAGACCGTATTCCGCCGCGAGGTCCAGCTGCGCTTCGAAATACTCAAGCTGCGTCTCCCCGTCGGTATCCGGCCAATGATAGTCAAGACCGATCTCTCCGACCGCGACTATTTTGTTCTTATCGCGGTTGTCAAGCATTATCCTCAGTGCGGAGAGCGCCGAAGATAACGAGCTTTCATTCGAGGTCTCTGTCGGATGAACTCCGACCGCGGCGTACATTCCCGGGTGCTTCAGGCACTGCGAAACGACTTCAAGACTGTTTTTCGTATCGACAGAAACGTTAAGAATCGTTCCGACGCAGCCCGCGAACAGCTCTTCGATAAGCGCGTCGGCGCCGCCCGGATAATCCCTGAAGCGGGCGTCGGTATAATGCGCGTGCGTATCGAAAATCTTATTCATAAACTCTCTTTTGTTTAACGGACACGTTCGCCGAGCGGAGTCTCGGGATCGAGGAAAACCACTCTGATCTTCTCTTCTCCGCAGGCCAGCAGCATGCCGTTCGACTCGACTCCGCACAGCGTCGCCGGGGCAAGGTTGACGACTACTGCGACCTTTTTGCCGATCAGCTGTTCGGGGGTGTAAAACTTCGCGATTCCTGAAACTATCTGTCTTTTCTCGTAGCCGAGATCAACGGTAATCTTAAGAAGTTTTTTGGCCTTCGGAATCGGCTCGGCCGCGACTACGGCGGCAGATCTGATTTCGCATTTCATAAAATCGTCGAAGGATATCTCTGCAAGCGGCTCGGGACGAGCGACGGTCTCCGCGGCGCTCAACGCCGCGCGGGCTGCCGCGTTTTCCTCTTCAATCTGCGCAAGAAGCTTCTTTTCGTCGATGCGGGGAAATATGACTTCCGAATCGAGAACGAAAGAGCCGGGCCTGACGGAAGCGAACGCTTCGTCGGAAAGATCGGCTGAGTAATCTATACCGCCGTCGCACGAGATGCCGAGGAGGGCGAGAATCCGAGCCGAGGCGTCGGGAATAATCGGATGAAGGAGAAGCGCCGACCATCTGATAGCCGCCAAAAGATTGTAAAGAACGGTTCCGAGGCGCTCCTGCTTTTCGGGATCGCGGGCAAGCACCCACGGGGTCGTCTCGTCGATATATTTGTTGGCGCGGTCGAGAAGCTTCAGCACTTCGGAGACTGCGTCGGCTATCCTGTATCCGTCCATCAGGCGGAAGAAGGAGTCTCTGACGTCATAGCAGAGCGAGAGCAGACTGTCGTCAATCGGCTCGGGGTATACCGGTTCGCATACGCGGTTTGCGAAATATTTCTTTTCCATGTCAAGCGTACGCTTGACGAGATTGCCGAGATTGTTGACAAGATCCGAATTGTATCTCTTGAAAACGTTTTCCCAGGTAACCGAGCCGTCCGACGCGTAGGGCATCTCGGCCAGGGCGTAGAATCTTACGCCGTCGGTCGTGACGTATTCGGCGAGCTTGTCGGCGTAAATAACGTTGCCCTTTGATTTGGACATCTTGTCGGTCCCGAAATTGAACCAGGGATGTCCGAAGACCTTGGTCGGCAGCGGCAGTCCAAGCGCCGTCAGGAAGATGGGCCAGTAGATGGTGTGAAATCTCAGTATGTCTTTACCGATAATATGAACAACGGTTTCCCACTTTTCTCTGAATTCGGGGGACTGACCTTCCCAGTCGGTATCCGGATTGTATCCGATTGCCGTAATATAGTTTGTCAGCGCGTCAAGCCAGACGTAAACCACGTGCTTCGGGTCGCTGACGACGCGGATTCCCCAGGAGAACGAGGTGCGCGAGACGCAGAGATCCTGAAGGCCGGGGATCAGGAAATTGTTCAGCATCTCGTTTTTGCGGGATTCGGGCTCGATGAACCCGGGATGCGAGTTGATATAGTCAATCAGCGCGGGCGCGTACTTCCGCATATTGAAAAAGTATGCCTCTTCCTTTGCGCGCTTTACGGGAGCGCCGCAGTCGGGGCAGACCCCGCCCGCCGCCTGTGTATCGGTAAAGAAGGATTCGCAGGGCTGGCAATACCATCCCTCGTAGTATCCTTTGTATATATCTCCCTGACGGATAAATCTGTCGAATATCTTCTGAACGGCAGCTACGTGTCCCAGCTCGGTCGTGCGGATAAAGCGGTCGTAGGAGACGTTCATTTTGTCCCAGATACCGCGGATCACACCGGCAACTTCGTCGACGTAAAGCTGAGGTTCTTTTCCGGCTTTTTCGGCATAGGACTGAATCTTCTGGCCGTGTTCGTCGGTGCCGGTGCAGAAATATACGTCGAACCCGCGGGCACGTTTATAGCGTGCGACGGCGTCGGTCATGATTGCCTCGTAGGTGTTGCCTATATGCGGCTTCGCGGAGGCGTACGCTATGGCTGTTGTGATATAAAAAGGTTGTTTTTTCATTGAGAACACCTGACTTTCGTGGATTATTCGGTAGGGCAAAAGACTTTTAACTGATTAATCATTGTGTTCGGCGATTCCGCCGTCGATCATTACCGCGGTACGCGAGGCGGCGGAAATATGGGAACAGTGTAACGCGGAAAGAATGAAAACGGTCAGAGCGGAAAGATAAAGAATACCGACGTCCCGGGTATCCATTCGCCTAAGCGCACGGGAGAGGCCTCCATGCATATTATTAAGTGAGGGCGAGATTCTCCGGACGGCTGTCCCCGGGAAAAGAAGCCCGCAAAGAGCGAACCGGCGGACAGGATAGGTCAGGAGCGAAAAAGGAAAGCACAATAGGGCTCCCGCAGCGATTATCGCAACCGGTTCCGCCTCCGGGAATACGTCGCAGAGGAAAACCGAGACGGCGAGCGGAAGCGTCAGCGAAAAGGTCCTGATCGATTCAAGGAGCAGAGCTCTGAAAAAAACTCTCGGAGAGGAAAACGCCGACAGAAACAGCGAACTGTCCGCGCGCATTTCTCCGTTCTTCACAGATGACGCGCAGAGCGCGAGATATCCCGCCCTAAGCGGAGCTGAAAGCACAAGAGCAAATACTAAGGCGCAGCCCTCCGACAGGTAATCGATCCCCTCCTGTTCGCTGCCTCCGGTAATCAGAATCGCGGCAAGGACGCCTATCATGAACAGAAGCATAAAGGCGGAAACCGAGATGAAGAAACACAGAGCGAATATCAGCCGGTTTTCTCCTTGAGCGACGGCTCTCGCCGCGGTCGCCCTTCCCTTCTTTTCTGCATCTGCGGAAAGACGGGCGGATCCGTCGTCGGTAACGAGGGGGCCGCAGGCCCGGTAAACGTTATTCATTGTTAACGGCCTCTCTCAACCCGGATATTATCCGATGGTATTGATGTCATAGGGAGTTGTCTGATAAACGAAATAGTTGAGCCAGTTGGAATAGAGGAGATTTGCGCAGCTTCTCCACTTGACGGGAGGAACGGCGTCGGGGTCGTCTCCGGGATAGTAGTTGACCGGAGGCGCGGTATTAAGTCCGGCCGCGAGATCCCTGCGGTATTCGGCGTCGAGCGTATACTGATCGTATTCCGAGTGCCCGGTGACAAATATTCGTCTTCCCTTTTCGGTCGAGCAGATGTAGAGTCCCGCTTCGTCGGAGGACGCGAGAACCTTGAGCTCGGGAACGGCCGCGACGTCTTCGGGATCCACTGTTGTATATCTTGAATGAGGTACCCAGAACCGGTCGTCAAAGCCGCGGAGAAGCATGGAGGATTTGTGGTCGGCTCGGTGCTCGAATACGCCGAACAGCTTGCGGTCGAGCCGGTGTTTCGGTATGCCGTAGTGATAATAGAGGCCTGCCTGGGCTCCCCAGCAGATGTGGAAGGTGCTCGTGACGTGAGTCGTGGTCCATTCCATTATCTCGCACAGCTCGTCCCAGTATTCGACCTCCTCGAAGGGCAGCTGCTCGACCGGCGCGCCGGTGATGATCATACCGTCGAATTTGCGGTCCCTGACTTCGGAAAAGGTCTTGTAGAAAGCGAGCATATGCTCGTCGGGGGTGTGGGTGGACCGGTGAGTCGCCGTCTGCAGCAGCTCGAGTTCGACCTGCAGCGGTGTGTTTCCGATAAGCCGGGCGATTTGAGTCTCGGTGACGATCTTCTTCGGCATGAGATTGAGCATCAGTATGTGAAGCGGACGGATGTCCTGCGTAATCGCCCTGGTTTCGGTCATAACGAAGATGTTCTCTTCGTTGAGAATATGAGTCGCCGGAAGAAGATTAGGTATTTTGATCGGCATCTCGTCACTCTCCGGCGGCCGCGTCGAGCGCGTTCGACAGATCCGCGATTATATCGTCGGCGTTTTCGATTCCGACAGAAAGCCGGACAAGGCCAGCCGGGATTCCGGCGGCGGCCAGCTGATCGTCGGTGAGCTGACGGTGAGTCGTTCCGGCGGGATTGAGCACGCAGGTGCGCGCGTCGGCTACGTGAACGCAGATAGCGGCGAGTTTCAGACTGTCCATAAATTTCCTTGCGGTTTCTCTTCCGCCCCTGACGGTAAAGGATATTACTCCGCAGGTTCCGCCGGGCATATATTTTTTCGCCAGCGCGTATCCGGGATCATCCGGAAGCGCGGGACACCTGACGCTTTCGACAAACGGATGAGCGGCGAGGAATCGCGCGACGCGTTCGGCGTTTGCGCAGTGCCTCTCGACTCTCAGATGAAGCGTTTCGAGTCCGAGATTGAGCAGGAAAGCGTTCATCGGGGAAAGCGGCACGCCGAAATCGCGCATCAGCTGTACTCTCGCCTTGACGATGAAAGCCTTATCGATTCCGAAATCGGTGACGTATCTGACGCCGTGATAGGACTCGTCCGGCTCGGTGAGTTCGGGATATTTTCCGTTCGTCCAGTCGAATCTTCCTCCGTCAACGACGGCTCCGCCGAGCGAAACGGCGTGTCCGTCCATATATTTGGTCGTGGAGTGAATGATAACGTCGGCTCCGAGTTCGAAAGGACGGCAGTTTATCGGGGTCGGGAAGGTGTTGTCTACGTAAAGAGGGATTGAATGCGAGTGCGCGATCCGCGAAAACCTTTCGAAATCGAAGACTTCAAGCCCGGGATTCGTAAGCGATTCTCCGAGAATCAGCCGGGTGTTTCCGTCGATCAGTCCCTCTATCTCATCGTCCGTCATGGACGAAGAAACGAATCTCGTGTCAATTCCGAGCCGGCGCAGGGTAACGCCGAGCAGATTGACCGTTCCGCCGTAAAGCGAATTGAGCGCGATGATATTCTGACCGGCTGAAGTCACGTTCAGAACCGCTATCGTTATCGCGGCCATACCGGAGGAACAGAGCAGCGCGCCGGAGCCCCCCTCGAGGTCGGCGATCTTCCGCTCAACGCAGTCAAGCGTAGGGTTGGATATTCTCGTGTACATATATCCCGGAGACGTCAGATCGAAAAGGGCTCCGACGTCGTCGGTCGTATCGTATTTGTAAGTCGTGCTCTGGTAAATCGGAAGCACTCTCGGCTCTCCGCTCGAGGGAGTGTAGCCCGACTGTACGCACTTTGTCTCTATAGCAAATTCTTTGTTCGGCATTTCTTTCGCCTCTTAATTGAAAAAATTCATTATAGTATATCATAAATTTTGAAATAATAAAAGGCCTTTTGCCGAAAAACGGCAAAAAACCTGCTCCCGAGCCGCGATAACGTCACGCAGAAAATCAATGCCTCCTCTTTTTCATCCGCCGTGTCGGTTTTTCTTGAAAAGCCGTTTTAAATGTTGTATAATATGCTTGAAAAAAATATACCGGCATAAGCCGGAGGAGGAACCTATTATTAACATGGATTACGATTCCGACCTGACCGCATTCCGACGGGCGTGCGAAGAATACGCGCGTCTCGGATCCGACGCCGAAGCCGCTATCGCCAAACTTATGTCTCTGCCGATATCGCTCCACTGCTGGCAGGGAGACGACGTTCGCGGGTTCGAGGGCAAGGCATCTCTCGACGTCGGAATTCAGACAACCGGCAACTATCCCGGCGCCGCCACCGGAGCGAAGGAACTGATGAGCGATATCGAATTCGCGGCGTCGCTCATACCCGGCAAGCTGCGCCTCAACCTGCACGCCTGCTATGCCGTCCCCGAATTCGGACGCCGTTCCGACCGGGATACTCTTCGTCCCGAGGACTTTGAAGACTGGGTCGAATTCGCAAAAAAGCTCGGCATGGGAATAGATTTCAACCCGACCTTCTTCGCACATCCGATGGTAAAAAACGGAATGACTCTTTCGAGCCCGGACGACGAGGTGCGTGAATTCTGGATCAGACACGGTATCTGCTGTCTGCGTATTGCCGAGTATCTGGCGAAGGAAACCGGTGAGAAATGTCTCGTCAACTTCTGGATGCCTGACGGACTGAAGGACACTCCCGCAGACCGCTTCTCTCCCCGCGCAAGAATGGCGGATTCGATGGACCGCATACTGGCTTCCGGATACAATCGGGATCTCGTCGCGGTCTCGCTTGAATCAAAGGTCTTCGGCATAGGCGTCGAGTCATATACCGTCGGTTCTTCCGAATTCTGCTCAAGCTACGCGCTCTCGCGCGGACTTGTGCCGCTAATGGACAACGGACATTATCATCCGACCGAATCGGTCGCCGATAAGATTTCCTCTTATCTTCTCTTCTGCGACAGGGTCGCGCTTCACGTCACCCGCGGAGTAAGATGGGACAGCGACCACGTCGTAAGGTTCGATGACGAGATAAGGGAGATCGCGCTTGAAATCGCCCGCGCGGAGGATCCGTCCTGCTTCTTCCTCGCCCTCGACTATTTCGACGCCAGCATCAACCGGATCGCGGCGTGGGTAAGCGGTGCGCGCTCATTCAGAAAAGCGCTGCTCTACGCCTTCCTCTGGCCCAACGCACGCGGCGCGGAGCTGCAGAACTCCGCGGAATTCACCGATCTGTTTGTGCTTTCGGAAGAGATCAAGACGGCGCCCTTCGCTCCGGTCTGGCAGGAATACTGCCGCAGATGCGGAGTCGATCCCGGTATAGAATGGCTCGAACCCGTAAAACAGTACGAAAAGAAGGTCACTTCGAAAAGATAAACCCGAATCCGACTTTTCCGAAATATACAACAAAAAAGCGAGGTTATTTTATGCTGTATAAAAAGAACGATTCAAAAAAACTCACGGCTTCTCTCTTTAAAAAACCGACGAGCGAATATCGCGGCGCCCCCTTCTGGGCATGGAACTGCAAACTCGACCGCGACGAACTGCTCCGGCAGATCGGCGTTCTTCAGGAGATGGGTTTCGGCGGTTTTCATATGCACGTCCGCTCTGGCATGGCCACCGAGTATCTCGGAGACGAGTTTATGGATCTTGTCGCTGCCTGCACCGACGAGGCCGAAAAGCGCGGGATGCTCTCCTATCTTTACGACGAGGACAGATGGCCGTCCGGATTCGCGGGAGGTATCGTAACCAAAGAGGAAAAATACCGGATCAGATATATTCTGTTAACCCGAAAGCCCTACGAAGAGCTCGGAGGGCTCGTTCGGGAAGGTTCCGAGGCGCAGACCGCAAAGCGCTCGGGCAACGGCCTGTTCCTCGCGAAATACGACGTTGAGCTTGACGCCGACGGACGTTTGTCTTCCTTCCGCGTACTTTCCGGCGACGAGCGGCCTCGCGGAAAGACGTGGTACGCCTACGTGGAATCTCCCGCGTGCACGCCGAGATACAACGGCTACACATACGCGAACCTGATGGACAAAAAGACGATCGACAGGTTCATCGAGGTGACTCACGAGCGTTATTTCGATAAAGTCGGAGACAGATTCGGCGGAGTCATTCCCTCGATCTTTACCGACGAGCCGCAGTTCACGCACAAGCAGACTCTTCCCTTCCCGGAATCGGAAGACGACGTCATTCTTCCCTGGACCGACGATTTCCCGGAAACCTTCAAGGAAAAATACGGTGAGGATATCGTCGCACGCCTGCCGGAACTCTTCTGGGATCTTCAGTCTGGAGTTTCCACCGTCAGATATCACTATCACGATCACGCCTGCGACAGGTTCCGCGACGCTTTTTCGGCAAATCTCGGAAAGTGGTGCGAAGAGCACGGAATCGCGCTGACGGGTCACATGATGAGAGAGCCGAGTCTCAGCTCCCAGACTCAGGCGGTAGGCGAGGTTATGAGATCGCTTGCCTCATTCCAGCTTCCGGGAATCGATATGCTCGCCGACAGGCACGAGTATACGACCGCAAAGCAGGCTTCGTCGGTAGCCCACCAGTACCGCCGCGAAGGCGTCATGAGCGAGCTTTACGGAGTCACCGACTGGTATTACGACTTCAGAGGCCACAAGCTTCAGGGAGACTGGCAGGCGGCTCTCGGAGTGACTCTCCGCGTCCCGCATCTGTCCTGGGTCTCGATGGAGGGAGAGGCGAAGCGCGACTACCCGGCCAGCATCAGCTATCAGTCGAACTGGTACCGCGACTATCCGCTCGTCGAGGATCATTTTGCCCGGCTGAATACCGCTCTTACGCGCGGAAAGCCGGTGATCAGAGTGGGCGTTATCCATCCCGTCGAGTCTCTATGGCTTCACTGGGGACCTTCGTCGACCAGCGCCGCCGCGAGATCCCGCCTCGACAGCGCTTTTGAAAACGTAACGAACTGGCTGCTCTTCGGATCGGTCGATTTCGACTACGTCAGCGAATCGCTTCTTCCCGAACTCTGCCCGAAGGGCGGCAATCCGCTCCGCGTGGGAGATATGGAATACGACGCGGTGATCGTTCCCTGCTGCGAGACCCTCCGTTCGACTACTCTCGACCGGCTTGAGAGCTTCCGCGCCGCGGGAGGAACACTCATATTCGTGGGCGACTCTCCCGCGTTCGCCGACGCGCTGCCGTCGGACAGACCGGCGGATCTTTACGCGAAATCGGAAAGAGTCGAGCCGTCGCCCGCGGCGCTGCTCGAGACGCTCGAGGACGTACGCACGGTCGATATCAGAAATCCTTCGGGCACGAGAACCGACAACCTTTTCCACCAGTTGAGACGGGACGGAAAAGACCGCTGGCTCTTTATATGCAGGGGAGTCAATCCGTACAACAACGATATTTCCTCAAGACAGAAGATTACCGTTACGCTTTCCGGATGCTGGAAGGCGGAACTCTACGACACGCTTACCGGAGAAGTCCGCCCGGTTTCGTATTCGGTCAACGGCGGAAAGACGGTAATCCCGGCTATTCTCTATCCGCATGACAGTCTGCTATACAAACTGATTCCGGCGCGCGAGGGCGACCGTTACAAAGAAGTGAAAGCGGCGGCCGCGGAGTCCTTCGAACATCGGGGGCTTGAGATCCGCAAAGCCGAAATCATTACCGACGAGCCGAACGTTCTGCTTCTCGATACGTTTGAATACTCGCTCGACGGCGAACCTGTGACGGGTCCGGAAGAGATTCTGAGGATCGATTCTGACTGCCGCATACGCCTCGGATGGGAAGTCTGGGGAGGCGGCGCAAATCAGCCCTGGTGCATTCAGCCGGAAGAAAGCGCTCACAGTCTTTCGCTCAGATGTTCCTTCCGCTCGGATATCCGCGTGGAAGACGCCCTTCTCGCGATCGAACGCGCAAAGGAAGCCGTCATATCTTTCAACGGCGAAAAAGTCGCGTCGGAACCGGTCGGCTGGTATACCGACAAATCTATAGACACCGTAAAACTGCCCGAAATCAAACCGGGGGTAAACGTACTTGAAATCACGCTTCCGTTCGGAAAACGGACGGCGGCCGAGCGCGTATATATTCTCGGAGACTTCGCGGTACGGCTTTCCGGAAACGAGCCGGAAATTGCGAGACCGCGCAGGCAGATCGGCTTCGGTGACTCGTGCGAACAGGGCTTCCCCTTCTACGGGGGCGGAATGACCTACCGCATGCACTTCGAGTCGAAGCTCGATTCGGTCGAGATTCGGCTGCCTCACTACCGCGCCGCCGTTTACGAGATTTCAATCGACGGCAGGCGTCCGACAGTCGGTGCCTTCGCCCCCTACTCCGAAGTCTTTACCGGCCTCAAACCCGGCAAGCACCGTCTCGACGTTACTTTGAGATACAGCCGCGGCAACGCTTTCGGAAGAATACACTGCGCGGACGAAATGATCTCGTATCCTTCCCCGTCCGCCTGGAGAACAAAAGGCGACGCTTGGACCTACGAGTACCGTCTGCGCCGCCAGGGCCTGCTTTCGGCTCCGCTGATTCGTGAATTCACAAGCAAACAATAAAGGAGAATCGACATGGAATACTTTTTCATCGCACTCGGCGTAATAGCGGTTATTATGCTTCTTGCCGGACTGAGAATAGTCCCGCAGGCAAGCGTCTTCGTCGTGGAACGTCTCGGAAAATTCCGCGCGTCCTGGGAAGCGGGACTTCACTATAAGGTTCCGCTGATCGACGCCGTAACCAACAAGGCGACGCTCAAGGAGCAGGTGCTCGACACCCCTCCGCAGCCGGTCATCACGTCCGACAACGTCACCATGCAGATTGACGCCGTCGTCTACTACCGGATATTCGACGCCAAACTTTACACCTACGGCGTCGTCAACCCGATTAACGCCCTCGCGAATCTTACCGCGACCACGCTCCGTAATATCGTCGGCGAGCTTTCTCTCGACGAGTCGCTCACTTCGCGCGACACTATAAACGCGAAGATGCAGGAGATAATCGACCGCGAGACCGACCCCTGGGGAATCAAGGTCATTCG
>JAGDAM010000012.1 GCA_017959485.1 Clostridia bacterium | reverse complement strand
ATATACCAGGTATCGGTCAGCGTGTTGAGATCGACGCAGTCGCCGTGAGTGAAGAGATATTCGTATTCAACGTGGCAGGAGTAGAGTGAGCGGACCGTCTTTTTCATCTCGCGGACGCGTCCCTCGGAATCGGTCACACGAACGCGGAAGCCGTTCATATCGTGAACGAGCGTTCCCTCTCCGATCGGTATGAAGCGCTCGGCGTTCGGGAGACTTTCGACCTTTACCGGGAGCTCTCCCGACGAATATCTTCCCTCTTCGACCTCCCGCCTGACGTTTGCGCGCTCCCACTCGTACCAGTCGGGTATATGCGAAAAGAAGGTCTCGCCGCCGTTTGCCGACAGTTCGCCGTATTCGCTCATGGTCCAGACCCTGCCGCAGTGACGGCAGCGCAGCTCGGTTCCCGAGGATTCCATCTCGAATTCGGTTCCGCACCCGGGGCACTGATAAAGAATCTTTTCGAGTCCCACGGCCCGGTCGGGGCAGTCGACTTTTATCCTGTTTTCAAGCTGCCAGGCAAAATCGTCGTATTTAAACTCGGCAAGAATCCGCTCGTTTATCTCGTCGGACGAAAGCGTCTCTATCTCTTCCGCAGTGATTATCTGCTTCATCTCGGCGGTCGTCGGCTTGACGCCGCGCTCGTGCCTCGTGTTCCAGAAGGGATGATTTATATGATGGCCGTGGCAGATCAGCGTCACTACAGGAACGCCGAGCATCTTGCAGAAGCCGCCCAGCGACTCGGGCAGCGGCGCCGGCGTGCCGCAGAGCGAATATCTCGCCTCGGGATAGATTGCCGCGATTCCTCCGCGCTTCACCGCGTTTTTAATCTGCCGCACTACAGTCAGGTCGCTCGTGAACTTGCGCTTGCAGATGCAGCCGATGTTGCGCAAAAGCCCCTCGCGTCCGATAAAACCGTCGATCGCGACGACGTAGTTTCCGAAGCGCGGGAAGGTCGCCTTCGCCGACACCTTCATATCGAAGAAGGCGTTGTGGTTTCCGAGCAGTACGTAGGGCGGCTTCAGGCCCTTCATCCCGATCTTCGTTATTTTTGTTCTGTGCGCGATCAGCGACGGAAAGGCGATGAGCCAGGCGACCGGCTTGAGATACCATTTGCACGCCGTAACCGGGCGCGCCATATCGAATCTTTCGACTTCGTCGACGTTTATTGTCTCTGTTTTTTTCATACTGTATACTGTCCGCCTTTATTTCTCCCACCGTTCTCCCGAAGTGACTTCCACGGTCAGTTTAACCGGGAGATCGACGGCGTTTTCCATTGAATCCTTCAGTATCGCGGCGGCTTTTTCGGCGTCCGCGGCCGCTGCGTCGATAATAAGCTCGTCGTGAACCTGCATTATCAGTTTGGCGTCAATGCCAGAAGCCGCGAGCGCGTCGGACGTCTTTATCATGGCTATTTTGATGATATCCGCGGCGGTGCCCTGGATCGGGCTGTTCATCGCGACTCTCTCGCCGAACTTGCGGAGAGTGCCGTTGGGGCTCGACAGCTCGGGGATGTACCGGCGTCTGCCGAACAGCGTGTCGGTATACCCCAGTTTTTTGGCGGTCTCAACCGCCGAGGAAAGATAATCCCTGACGCCGGGATAGGTGTCGAGATACCCGGAGATATAACGCTTCGCGGCTGCGATGCTGATTCCGAGATCGTCCGACAGCGAATACTCACCGATGCCGTAGACTATTCCGAAATTGACCGCCTTCGCACGCTTGCGCAGCTCGGGAGTCACGGCCTCCTTCGGAACTCCGAAGACAGCAGAGGCGGTCGCGGTATGTATATCCTCGCCTCCGGCGAACGCGGCGAGCATCCTCTCGTCGCCCGAAATCGCGGCGAGCAGACGCAGCTCGATCTGGGAATAGTCTGCGTCGATCAGAAGATGCCCCGGACGCGCTTTGAAGAAGCGTCTGAGTTCCCTTCCCTCGGGTGTCCTTACCGGAATGTTCTGCAGATTCGGCTCCGCGGACGAAAGCCGGCCAGTAGCGGTTCCGGTCTGACGGAATGACGTGTGAACGACTCCGTCACGGTCGGCGGCGGAGATAAGGCCGTTCACGTAGGTCCCGATCAGCTTCATATACTTTCGGTATTCGAGTATGTCGTCGACTACCGGGTAATCGGGCGCCAGTTTTTCGAGAATATCCGCCTCGGTCGAGTATCCCGAGGATTTTTTCTTCCCGTGAGGCAGGCCCATTCTTTCGAAAAGGATCTCTCCCAGCTGTTTCGGGGAGTTTATGTTGAATTCGGTTCCCGCGGCCGCGTAAATGCGGTATTTGAGTCCTTCGACGAGCTCGTTCAGCTTTACTCCGTATTCGCGAAGGCCTTCGGTATCGATGAGAAATCCGGTTTTCTCCATATCCGCGAGCACGTCCGAGAGAGGCATCTCGATTTCGCGGAAGATCTTCCCGCCGCATTTTTCGAGCTCCGCGTCAAGGCAATCCCGAAGGGCGAGAACGCGCCGGGACGGAGGATCTTCACGCGATAGTCCCTCGTCGTCCGACAGTTCGGAAAGGCCGGTCTTCCTTTGGGGATTTACGACGTAGGCGGCAAGCATGGCGTCGTATCCGACTCCGCGCAGATCCACTCCGTATTTCTCCGCCTCGCGCGACGCGCTTTTCGCGTCGTGGGTGGAGAGATCATTTGCCGCGTGCGCTATCGCCTCGAGGTTCTCTTTTGTCAGCGGCGCGAAACAGTCGCCCTCCGCGGAACTGATATAGATTCTTCCCTCTTCAATATAAAACGCGGCTCCGGGAGTCAGCGCCTGCCGGACGTCCCCGGTTTCGGGAGTGCGGGACACGTATCCCGGGATTCTTTTTGTCAGT
>JAGDAM010000011.1 GCA_017959485.1 Clostridia bacterium | reverse complement strand
TTATCGTACGCATCCTGTCGGCCCTTTCTGTGCCTGCCATTGCGTCGAATGCTTGAGAAACATCCAGATTCTCCGCGCCTTCTCAGCAAGGGCAGGCGCAAAAATGGCTCGACAATCTACGCACTCAAACGGTGCGTTGTTGACCTGACGTCTGAAATCTTGAAAAACCGCCTGTTTTCCTGCAATTTCTCAGTCAAAACAGGCGCCAAAATTACTCGACAATCCGCACGCGCGATTTGTGCGGTATTGCCTTAACCGAGATATCTGCACCTGAGCCGGCCGAGAGGGAAGGAAAGGCCGGTGCAGTAGTAATCCATAACGTCCGAGGGATTCTCCACTCCGTCGGCGAGTTTGAAGTCGAGCCGGTTGTCTCCGGCGGGGACTCCGATTGCCTCGCGCGGAATCTTCAGCTGCATTACCCGGCCGTCTATCCGGTATTCGGCCTCTCCGATCTTTTCGGAGGTGAAATCCGGGTTCAGCTTCTCGACGGTCAGCCGGCCGTCTCCGGCGTCCGCCCGTCCGATCACGAAACCGAATCCCTCCCAGCCGCCGGCGGAGCCGGCCGCGGAAAGGAAGAGGTTCATCCAGGCGGTGTCTCCGTCCTCACGCGCGCGGATATTTTTCGACGCTTTGAACATAAAGTAGAAGCAGTCGTCGTCCTGGGCGACGCGGATTTCCTCGACGTTGTTGCGCCGGGCCGGGGTCGTGTAGAGCAGGGAGGGAACGGCGCCCGCGCTGTACCTCGACGTGTTGACGACGATCGGGTCGCGGAAGACCGCCTCAACGCCCTCCCAGACCGACAGGTCGTCCGTCATCGGGACGGTGAGCGTAGACGGTTCGAGCTGTACGTCGTCGGGGATCGCGACGGTCTTGTAATCGCGGACGTTTTTCGCGAGCTGGATGTAAAACGCGTCGCCGTATCCGCCCTTCATCATCTCGGCGTCCCTTGAAAACTCAAGATTGCACTGATCGACCAGGGCGTATTCTCCGGCGTATGCGAACTTTGTCGCCACCCACTCGTTCCAGCCGGTGACGAAGACGACGTCCGGGTCTGCGCGGAGAGCGGCGTCCCAGGTCAACTGGAAGAACCGCCCTTCGAGGATTCCGTCGGTTTCGTTGCGCTTCGTTTCAACGTTCCAGCCGCGGCCCCAGTTGAGAGCTCCCCGCGTCAGCGAGAAGGACATCGGCAGCGCGGGATGGCTGGCTACCGCGACGTTCATTACGCCGTTGTGCACCGGCGCCGGATAGGACCATTCGATCCAGGGGAATCCGTTGTCGATCATCGGTTTGTCGGGCCACTGCGAGTCGCGGAAGGTGAAAAAGCTCCTGATTTCCGAAGAGAATTCGGCGGGCGAGTAGGCGGTGTCCCCGCGGCTTCTCGCCTCGCTGACGTCCGCTTCGACCGAAACGTTGCCGATGATCAGCGGCTTTCCGTCGAGATAATACCAGACGCCGGAGTATTTCCCGTCTTTGTAGTATTTGTTATACAGACTGTTTATTACGTTGTGCGAATAGGAGTTGGTGTAGAAAGCGAGCCCTGGGACCTTCCAGCCCGCCTTGGCCATCTTTTTCGCCTCGGCGATGACGTTGTCGACGACCGCGTCGTAGGTGACTGCGTTCGTGGTGTCGAATACGATGAAATCAATTCCCGCGAGCGTGAAAAGCGCGAGGTGGCGCCGTATCACCCAGCTGTCCTTCGAGTTGTAATAGCCGTAGAGCGGTTCGCCCCAGAAATAGTTCTGTCCCGCGGGCGCGTCGGGTCCGTCCTGACGGAACATGACGTCGAGCCCGTTTTCGGATTCGAGTATCTTAGATACGTCGTATATTTTCGTGCCGCCGTGCTGGCCGAGCCAGCAGAAGTAAAAGATGCCGACGTCCCGGTCTTTGTCGGTTTTCTCGCCCGCCGATGCTCCGAAGGAACGTCCGAAGGCGTCGGCGCCCGTCACGTAATTGGAGGTGAACCCGTTCCGGTAATAGTCGGACGCGGTGACTCCTTCAAGAGTTTTCACAAAGGCCCTCTCTCTTTCCGCCGTCGTTGCCTCCTGCGCGGTTTGCTCCGCGGTTCCGGTTTCGTCCGGCGCGCCCGCGCCGCAGGCCGCCGCGGCGCACGCGAAGACCGACAGGACGGTCAGCGCGAATATCGGTTTAAGGAAGGAAGAACGCCGCGTTTTTTCTTTGCGCGGCGGCCTTCCGGGACGTGTTTTCATGAGAGACCGTACAGGAATTCGAGCAGCGGCGTCTTGTCTTTGAAGCCATACGCGGTCCAGGCGACCGAAAGCTTCTTTTCCGGGAAGACTGCAAGCTGCTGCCCGTACATTCCGCCCTTGCCGTATCCGTCGCCTATGCCGAGCCGGCGCAGTTCGTATCCGCGGCCTAGAACGGTTTCGACCCATTTTTCGGATAGGATCCTCCGTCCGCCGTAAACGCCGCCGAGGCGGTAGAGCTCGCCCAGCTTTACCATGTCACGGGCGCTGATATAGAGGCCGGTGGCACCCATCGGATGACCCTGCGGACAGCGGCTCCACGCGGCTTCGGCAAAGCCGGCGGGCAGGAAGAACTCCCGCCAGAGCAGATTGTCAATCGGTTCGCCGCACGCCTCTTCGACCGCCCTCGAGATAAGATAATAGGCGGCGTCGGTGTAGCATCTTTCGACGCGGGGCTCGGCGGCGAAGGGTTCGGCGAAGACGAATCCAAGATAGTCCCCGCCGAACTTTCCGGCCGGCGCCACGTCGATGTCGAGAAATCCCTGCGGCAGCCCCAGCTTGTGAAGCATTACGTCGTCGTAGGTGATCTCCCGCCAGCGGGGATCGGTCCCCTCGGGCATATATTTCCCGAGCAGACGCGCGACCGGCTCCTCGGGTGTGATGAGCCCGCGGTCGAAGGCGATGCCGAAAGCGGTGACGGCGAAGGCCTTCGCGACCGAGTAAACGTTCTGCGAGCGGTTTGCCCGGACGTTCACGATATCGGTCTGCTCCCCGTCGGCGACCGCCGAGAGAGAGTATACCGGGCAGGCGTTTTCACGCAGAAACCGTGCGATTTTTTCAGAAAAGTCGCTCATTTTGTCTGATAATCAGTATTTTGAAGTGGGATCGACCGTCTCGCCGGCCATGACTCGCGCGGCGTCGGCGGCAATCTTGTCGGTGAAGCTGCGCAGTACCGAGAACTCTCCGCTGCCGCCGTTGACGGTCAGCATCGAGCGTCTCTCGGAATACGCGAAATATCTGAAGACGTATTCGGGTTCCTTGTCAAACGTGGTCTTGACGGTGATCTTGATCTGGCAGCCGGCGTCCTGATCCGCGAGATATCCGGCGATCTGCTCGTCGGACAGCCCGAAGACTCCGTCGTGGACGTCGCCTTCGATCGAGGCGTAGAGCAGCGATTGATAGAACTTGCGGAAGATCGACATACCCATCCGGGTGTATTCGGTCGCTTTTCCGTTCGGGTCCTCGATGATGACGGTGTCGGCGTTTACCGTCACCTTCGTTCCGTCGGCTCCGGTTATCCTGCCGTTGAGCACCACCACCTGGTCGCCGTATTTGTTGACCGAGTACTGCGCTCCCTTGATCGAGGCGCGGGTTCCGTTCGAGTCGACCGCGGTCACCTTGTCGGAGGTTATCGTCCAGGTGAAGCCGGAGGCGTCGGTGATCTTGTAGGTCGAGAAGGAGTTGAAGCGGTTGCCGTCAGAGTCCTCCGCGGTCATAATCATCTGATCCGAGGCGATGGTCGTGTTTTCGCGCGCCTTGTCGGAATAGGTCGGGTTCGACATCGAGTCGGAGCGCGAGTTGTCAAGCTTGAAGGTGTAGGTCTTTCCGTTCGCCTCGACGACGACTTCCTTCGCCCAGGCGAGATTCATATCGAAATAGTTCGAATCCACCCAGTCGATCAGCTTGTAGTCGAGGAAGAGCAGCATGGATCGGTCGATCTCGACGATGAAATCGTAGAGGTTCGACATTACGTAGTAGGTCCCCTGCGGCGTGAGATCCGAGAAGAAGATGTAGTGCTCCACCGGGACGCTCTTGCCGGCCGAGTCGGTCGCCCCGTTGAAGACGAAGTAGACCATCCGCCACGGATCGTCGAGGCCGTAGGTCTTCATGTCCTCATCGGTCGCGCCGAGCTTGACCGTCCGCAGGATCGCCATGCTGTAGAAAGACTGCAGCGTAGCGTCGGCGCTGTCGCTGTTCATCAGATAGTCTTCGGGATAAATCAGCTGATAAGCCCGCGAGTGATAGAAGGTTCCGAAGCGCGCGTCCATATCCCAGAACGAGAAGGAGACTATCGGCTTCATCACGTAGCTTTCGTCGGCGTCCGCCTTCTTCATTTCCTCCCTCGACACCAGCATGAAATTCGAGACGTCGAAGTAGTTGTTCATCTGCATCGGGTAGGTGATCGCGGGGCGGACAAAGCTTTCAACCGGCAGATCGAGCACGTTCTGAACGTTCTCCGCCGGGTGGGTCGGATCGTACATCGAGAGGATGTTGCCCTCGACCGAGTAGTTCATGATGTAGACGGCGTCGCGCTCGGTGTATTTAACGTAATACCCGGCGCCCGACGGGATCTCGTCGCCGATATACACGCTGTAGGAGCGCCCCGAGGTGTCGGTCATACGGTACCAGTAGGGAGAATAGTCGTATTCGTTGCCGTCCCCGTCTACCCGTTTCTGCGGGGCGAGGCCGTATTCGGTGTATTTTCCGTCCGCGTCCTTGATTGGATCCTTGATCTTCTGGATGGTCAGTGTGTACCCGCAGCTGACGGCGAGCGACGAGAAGAGAGTCGGCTGATAGGGGGTACCTTCGTGTCCCTTGATCTGGAAGTTGTCGTCGCTGTCGCGGTAGAAGGTGAAGGTGCCGTATGAGTTGTGTACCTCGATCGACTGGATATTGTCCTGCGAGGTGTGATTGTACATCAGAAAGCGGGATGAGGTGCCGAGCGATTCGCCCTGTTCGGTGTCGACGACTGCGACGATCTTGTAGTCTCCCGTGTCTTTGTCGATGTCGAGCAGCGTGCTCGATTTCGCCGTGACGTAATATCCGTCCTTCGTGACCTCCATCACCGTACCGCCGCGGTCGGTCAGCGCGTATTTGCCTCCGATTTTGCGGATATAGTACTTTTCGCCGTCAACGTCGCTGAACACGTAGATGCTCACGATATACTTTACGGCTATGAGGACCGCGATGAGCAGGACTATGCAGGCGAGGAGGATAATGATGGCCCGTCTCTGCGAGCGAAGTACCGAGCGGCGGCGTCTGCCGCGGATTTCGGCGTTAATTTTGCTGTTTTCGCTTGTCATTTCGTTGTTATGAACTCAGCGTCTGTATTTTCTGCGGACGAGAACGTAGATCGCGACCGCGGGAGTGATCACCGCCGGCAGCAGGATGAGGACCCAGGTGTAGGCGTTCGCCTGAGCGGTGGTAATGTTCTCTATCGACGTCTTGGCGAAGGGCTTGTGATCGAGATTGACGATGACGAGCTCCTTGCTGACGGCGCGCAGAGCGCTGAGCATCAGGTCGTCGTTACCGTAGGTGTTCGACTGGAGCAGCGCGTTCGAGAGGAACTCGGTCGAGCCGCAGGCGATCACGTAGGAATAGTCGGCGGTGGTGTTGTCGGCCATGCGCGACTCTCTGGTGACAGTCATCAGATGGAAGGGTTCGAGTTCGCTCGCCGACCTGACCGTCACGCCTCCCGAAATCTCTACCGCCGACGGGAAGGAGTTGAACACGTCGTAAATGTCTCTCGACACGCCGTTCGAATAGTAGGAGAAATACGTGAAGTTCTTCGTGGCGTCTTCGGTGTCCTCGTGCAGGACGCGGTTGTATCCGGCCGCCGTCTCGTAGGTGATTCCCATGACGTTGGGGAAGACCACCTTGGGCGGGTAGGTCGTGCGCAGGTCGGAGTGGAGCGACGCTCCGAGTCCGTTGGAGGTGTATGCGCCGACGATCTTGAGTCCGTCTGCGGAGACCGAGTTTCCGGTGTCCTTTACGTAGCATCCGTTGGTGATGCCGAGCTGATTCGTGTGACGGTCGAATTTGATTCCCCATTCCTCGAGGTATTCCTCAAGATTCGGAAGGACCGGAGAGGTCGGGTTCATGAAGACCATGAGCGAATTGGTTCCGTCGAGGAATTTGTCGAGTTTCTGTATCTCGGAGATGTCCGAGACTCCGTCGTTTACGAGGAAGTCGTCGAGCAGATTGTATATCACCATCAGGCGGCAGTCGTCGGGGATCTCCTCCGTCGTCAGATTGATGAATCTGATCTTGTATCCGGCGTCCTCGAGCAGCGATAGTATGGCTCCCGAGGCGGCCGCGTCGGAGGAGGTGACGAAGGGTTCGCCGTGGTTGTAGGTGACGCAGCAGATCGGCGACTCGGCCCTCGTGACCGCCATTATCGCGGCGCAGAGCCTCTTTTCGCCGTTGTACGACCAGGGAGTCGTGTCGCTGTTGTCGTTGAAGACGTACATCGCGCGCAGGGCGAAGACCCGGAACTCGGTTCCCGACGCGACGATGATGCTCGTCGAATAGATGTTCGACTTTGACATCGTCTTGTACTGCTGGACGGCGGTCGGGTTGCGCCAGATGTTGACGGTGGACACGTGCACGTGGGAGTTGTGCTTTTCGAGTCCGCGAGCCGTTTGGTAGACGTATCCGTGGAGAGTGTTCTCCATGATGTTGTCTTCATCGTCGCAGAAGATGATGTCGACGTCCTTGTCAATCGAGGCGATCGAATCGATCGCGGCCTGCGAGAGCGTGTAGAGACGCTGGCTCGTCAGGTCGGTATAGAGCAGATATCTGTCCGAAAGGAGAGAGAATATCGCGTTGAGCAGCAGAACCGCAGCGACTATGACCGCGGTCAGCAGGAAGGCGGCGCTTCCGTAGCGGAAGCGGCGGGAGGAAAGACCTGTGTTTTTCATATCGTTTTCCTCCTTCTCACTTCGCCCAGCGGCGGTGCTCGAAGACGCGCACCGTCATATAGACGAAGATGAACGTCAGCGACAGATAGTAGAGCAGACTGGACCAGTCGAGTATTCCGCGCTGGAAATTCGAGAAGCGGGAGAGGACGCTGAACCAGTCGAGCACGTATCTTATCACGTAGCTGCCTACGAGACGGGTTCCCTCGGAGTCGCTGCCGATCGAGTTGAGTATGTTAAGCAGTATCATTACGGCGAGCGCCGCGATGGTGACGACGGCCGCCGACAGCTGGTTTTCGGTGAAGGAGGATACGAATACGCCGATGGCGATGAAGGCGGCGCCGATGAGAAGCACTCCCAGGACCGAACCGATTATCTCGGCGGTGACCGGGCCGATGTGCGTGAGGGCGTCCTTGTTAAGGGCGGCCTCGGCTTTTCCGACTATATAGAGCGGAATCAGGTCGACGAGCGAGATAAGCAGCGAGCCCGCAAAGATTGTGAAAGCGGCGAGGAATTTACCGAGCACCATCCCGGTTATCGAGATGGGCGAGGTTAAAAGCATCTGCTCGGTCCTCAGTTTCTTCTCCTCGGCGAAGGTTCTCATCGTCAGAAGCGGGATGAGTATGATCATCACGAGGATGAGATAGTAAAAATAGCTTGCCGTGCTGTAGGTCGAGCTCTGCAGCGTCAGGTAGGTGCAGAGCGCGGCGGCAACGGTGAGAAAGATCCCTACGAATACGAATCCGACCGGATTGATAAAGTAGGACCGCATCTCTTTTTTGTAAACGGCCAACATTTGTCGGTTTCTCCTTTATCCCTCTTTTTTGTCGTCTTTGCCCGAACCGTCTTCCGGCTTCCCGGATTCGCCGAGCGCTTCGGCTATCGTATCGGTCGCGATGGTGTGATCTTCGTAATAGCCGCCCGCGGGAGCGGGTGTTTCGTCATCCCCGTCGTCCGGCTTATCGGCGGCTCGCGCGACCATCTCGCCCGCCATCTCTTTTTCGGCGGTCATCCTGCGCGATTCGATGGATTTCGTCTTCTTTTTGCGGGAAGGGAGACGGTCGTCTTCGTCGGTCTTGTCGACGACGGCGATGAAGATGTCCTCGATGCTCATTCCGAGCGCCTCAAGCCCGATCATAGGCCATCCGCGCGCGGCGAGGGTGGAGAAGAGCTTTTTGCGGATGTCGGTGCCGACCTCGCTCTCGACGAGGTAGGTGTAGGCGTCGCCGTCGCGGGCGGCGAGCACCTCGGCGTAGGCGACGCCGGGGATGCCGTTGCGGAGCATCGACAGAACCTCGCGCTGCGGGCCGCAGATCTTGACGTTGAATCTGCGGGCGTTCTCGACGACGCGGGCGATGTTTTCGGTCATTTCGTCGGCCACGATCTTGCCCTTGTTAATGATTATGATTCGGTCGCATACCGCCTGCACTTCCTGAAGGATGTGCGTCGAGAGAATGACGGTGTGCTCTTTCCCGAGTGTACGGATGAGATTCCGTATCTCGATAATCTGCTTGGGGTCGAGTCCTATAGTCGGTTCGTCGAAGATGATTACCGGCGGGTTGCCGACGAGCGCCTGAGCGATGCCGACGCGCTGCTTATATCCCTTTGAGAGATATTTAATCTGCCGGTTGCGGTAGTCGCTGATCTTGACCACCCGGCAGATTTCGTCGAGGTGCTTCTCCCTGTCGTATTTGCAGCTTTTAAGATCATAAGCGAAGCAGAGATATTCCCAGACGGTCATATCCCCGTAGAGGGGCGGCTGCTCGGGAAGATATCCTATCAGTTTTTTCGCGTTGACAGGGTCGTCGAGCATATCGACGCCTCCGATCGTCACGGTTCCCGAGGTGGAGGAGAGAAAGCCGGTGATGACGTTCATCGTCGTGCTCTTTCCGGCACCGTTCGGGCCGAGAAATCCCACGACTTCTCCCTTGGCGATCTCGAAACTGACGTCGTCGACCGCGCAGAAGCTGCCGTAGTTTTTCACAAGATGCGAAATCTTAATCATTATCGGGGGTTCCTTTCGTGGAATCAGCGGGAGACAAGGCGGACCGCCTGCCTCCCGCTAAGTGTTATCGTTTAAGGCAATACCACACAATTCGCGTGCGGAGATTGTCGAGTAATTTTGACGCCGGTTTTGACTGAAAAATTGCAGGAAAACAGGCGGTTTTTCAAAATTTTAGACGTCAGGTCAACAACGCACCGTTTGAGTGCGTAGATTGTCGAGCCATTTTTGCGCCTGCCCTTGCTGAGAAGGCGCGGAGAAACTGGATGTTTCTC
>JAGDAM010000145.1 GCA_017959485.1 Clostridia bacterium | reverse complement strand
TGGCGCTCAACGAGGGACACGACGCTGTCCAGAAGCTGTCTCCGAAGCCTTCGTTCCACGCTTTCCGAATGTTCGGCGATCTCTACCGGCTGGGTACCGAGGTGCGCCTCGAGCGGGACGGAGGGGTATATGCCGCTGCGTCGACCGACGGCAGAACCGACGCGCTTCTTCTCGGCAGATACGACGGATGCGAGGACGATACGTCTGTCCGGCTGGAAATCGGCGGGACGCACGCCTCGAGAGCGGAAATTCGCCGGTACGACGCGGAGTCGGATACCGTCGTTACGGAGACGGTGTCCGCCGACGTTTGCGAGATAGAACTCAAGCCCTATTCCTTCGCGGAGATAGTCTGGCTGCCTTAATTTATTGGTAATTATAAAGGCAATACCGCACAATTCGACGTGCACGTCTTGCCGGCCCTTTTGACGCCGGTTATGACGTCAAAATCTTGAAAAACCGCCTGTTTTCCTGCGATTTCTCAGTCAAAACCGGCGTTAAAATTCCTCGACAATCCGCACACGCGAACTGTGCGGTATTGCCTAAAAAAGAAAGGAAAAAAGCATGAAAACTCGCGTCTTAGTTTTCGCGGTAATTCTTTGCCTCGCGCTCGGTCTCTTCTGGTTCGCGTCCTGCGGATCGCAAACCGGAACCGACGTTACGGAACCCGATACCGGGGCCTCGACTACCGCCCCGGTCGTTACCGAACACGTGCATACCCCGGAGGATAAGGAGACGATCGACCTCGAGCCGTCCTGTGCTTCAGCCGGTTCGAAGTCGAAGCACTGCTCGGTCTGCAAAGAGATTATTCCCGAGACGGTCGAGGAGATTCCCGCGCTTGCTCACACCCCGGGACAGACTTACAAGGTTCTTGAGGCAGCGACCTGCGCCGCGGCCGGCCGCGAGGTCTGCGTCTGCGAAATATGCGGACAGGCCATTGACGGCACCGAGAGGGAGATCCCGATTGACGAAACGGCTCACCGGATACTCGAGTGGACGGTGACCGAAAACGTAAGTCTGCTCCATCAGAAGGGCAGCCGCAGCGGCACCTGCGAGGTCTGCCACAAGAACTTTGTCGAAGAAATGGTATACGAGCCGAATATCATTGTGTTCACGCCCTTCGACGATAAATACAAGGAAGACACGGTTTATTTCAACGAAATACAGGGCGGAAAGCATTTCTATTCGACCATGTCCGACCCGGACGGAAACGATCTGTACGTCGAATTCTCGATTCTCTGGAACGAGTCGATTATTAACTTTGACGGGAACGCGAACGGATATATATTCGGACATATGGACGGAAAGCCCTTATGGTACCAGACCCCTGTTCCCGGAATCAAAACCAGCGACAGCCAGTTCCCCGGATCCTTCGAATGGACGTCGAAATTCTCGGTACCCGTTTCGGACGGCGAGGTGTCGACTCCCGCGGGAATGTGCGGCAAGTCTGACAACTTCTTCGACTATCCCAACATCGCGGGACCCGATCAGGAAAATCCCGAATACGGCTGGCACCGCGTCGGATTCCGATATCACGTGGACCTGCTCGAAGGCAAAACCGGAGAGGAACTGACCGATTACATGGCCACCGTTACCTGTTACGTTGACGGCGTCGCGATTTTCAAACTAAACACCGGCACGGAAGGCCTTCCGAACTGGGGCTCGGCTCTGTTTAAAGCCGAACCCGACGGAAACGGCGGAATCAAATACAGCGACGTGGACAACTGGCTCATTCCGTTCGCGATCAACCACGCGACGACCAAGGCGGAAGCCTTTGTTTACTTTGCCATTGACGATATCAGCGTGACTTGCGGCAAGGGCTTTGCGATGCCGGTACAGAAGGTCGCCAATCCCGAAGCCGTAAAAATCACGGTGGATGAAGGCGTGGAGATCACCGCAACCGTCCACTTCCAGTCCGCC
>JAGDAM010000144.1 GCA_017959485.1 Clostridia bacterium | reverse complement strand
TAATCACCCATGAGGCGCCTCGACTCGCGCATGCCGGGAAGGGCTCCCACCCAGGCCAGCGCGTAGTTGTCGGCTCCGTGGTCGCCGCCGTTCTTGATATGGTCCCAGATGCCGTAGGCGTAGGCGTAAAGATCGTCGCGGATCTTCTCGTAATCGGGGATGATGTCGTCGCCGTCTCCCATCAGCTCGAGCCACCAGTAGCCGTAATCGACGGCGGCGCAGGAGCAGGCCGAAAGGCGGAGCCACTCCTCGGGATCCGGCGCCATGCTGGCGTCCACCTTCATCGTCTTGGAATGTACGCGATATCTAAGCTGATGCTCGGTTAGCTTCTTCGCGAAGGACGGAGGCGTGAACTTGATCGGATGGCCGACGTTGACCGCTTTGAGCAGGATGGTGTTTCCCATACGGTCGTTGTTGTGTTCGGCGGGAGCGTGCGGCTCTCCGCTCTCGGCGGCCGATTCGCTGCCCATTCTGAACTCTGCTCCGGCAAAATAGCCGAGCGTGCCGTTTCCGGTGCAGTCGGCGAAGAGAGGCGCGGTGAAGCGGTAGCGCATCTCGGTCGTCTCCTGGAAGCATTCAATGGCGGTAATCCTCGAGCCCTCGGTTTCGACGTCGTACATCGAGGTGTTGAAATAGACGTCGAGATTCTTCTCGGCCTTGGCTTTTTCAAAAAGGACGGTGTCCCAGATCGAATAGCAGAAGGTGTCGTTCACCGCCTTGTTGTCGAGCATCATCTCGTAAACGAGGCCGCCCTCGGCGTAATCGGTCTGTTTGAGCGACTGATCGGCTCCCGATATATGTATTCTTATCTCGCTCGAGGCGTTTCCTCCGAGCACGGGGCGTGCGTGTACGAGAGCCGTCTTCACACCGTGTCTCGCCGCCGCGACCGCGGCGCACAGACCGGCCATTCCGCCTCCCACAACGATAAACCCGTATTCTTTTTCGGCAAATCTTGTTTCCCGTCTCGTCATCGGACAATACTCCTTTTCCTTATTCGTTATTATTATATTGCAGACTCTGCCCCGTGTCAAGTTTTTTTGATCTTTTTGAAGTCCTCCACTTGACGAAAGACGATTTAAGAATTATAATAATAACACAAAAACGTTCGGAGGTTTCCAAATGGCAAAAGAGAAGAAAAAAGGCGGCTTTATCGCCGACTTTAAGGCATTCATTTCCCGCGGAAACGTTGTGGATATGGCTGTCGGCGTCGTCATCGGCGGCGCGTTCGGAAAGATCGTAACCGGTCTTGTCAACTACATCATCAACCCCTGCATCTCGCTGCTGACCGGCGGAGTCGATCTTGACGGAGTCAAGACCGTCCTGAAAGAAGCCGTTATGGAGGGCGATACGGTTAAAACTCCCGAAGTCGCCATCCTCTGGGGCACCTGGATTCAGACGATCATCGACTTTATCATCGTCGCGCTCTGCATCTTCTGCGTGATCAGAGCCATCGCCAAGGCAAGAGAAAAAGCGAACGCCAAGGCAGCCGCCGAAAAGGCCGCAGCCGACGCCGCCGCGAAGGAAAAGGCAGACGCCGAAGCCGCCGCTGCCGCTGCCGTGAAAGCAGCCGCCGACGCCAAGGCAGCCGCCGTTCAGGACGCCATCATCGAGATCCGCGATCTCATGAAGAAGAACTGAATTATGCTTTGAAAAACCGGACAGCCCCAGGGCTGTCCGGTTTTTTGTCGAATATATTTCAGAAAACTCTTTTTCCGTCGGCGCCCCAGACGAAAAACTCGCAAAATCCCGCCTGTTCGAGCGTTTTCTTCTGGAACCCGGCGTTTTTCATTTTGGGAGCGACGAGCACTCGCGCGCCGCCTTCTCGGAGCGACGAGGCGAAGCGGTACATCTGTTCCGCCTGCTCCTCGGAAATATCCTTTTCGGCAAGAACGGCGACCGACTTCCCCGCTCCAGGGACTCTGAAACCAGAATCTTCGAGAGCTCCGACTATCCGTTCAAATCCGAGAGAAAAACCGCACGCGGGGACCCTCTGACCCGTGAACTTTGCGATAAGCCCGTCGTATCTGCCGCCGCCTCCGACCGAATAGCCGTATCCGTCCATAGAGATCTCGAAAATCGTTCCGGTATAGTAGGACATTCCGCGGACCAGCGTCGGATCGAATACGAGGCGGTCCTCTCCGAGCACGCCCGAAACCGACCTTCCGATCAGTTCGATATCCGCCGCCGCCGCGGCAGCGTCGCCGCCGATCTTCGCGGCAAATTCGGAAGGGCTGTCATACGACTGTCCGTACAGCGACACGTATTTTTCGACGGTTTCGGCGGCGAAACCGGAAGATACAAGTTCCGCCGCGACTCCCTCTCTGCCTATCTTGTCGGTTTTGTCGAGGATTATGAAAACATTGTCAAGCTCCTCTTCCGGGAATCCGCAGCAGAGCGCCGCGCCGCGGAGCAGACGGCGGTCGTTGACTCTTATCGTGAAATTC
This sequence comes from Clostridia bacterium, assembly GCA_017959485.1. The sequence continues at coordinate 6,898 of JAGDAM010000144.1, read as the reverse complement.
GAAAAGCCGAGCCGGCGGAGAGCCCCCGATCCCGCGCAGAGGAGCGAGATCTCGGCGTTCGGAGTCGAATCGCCTATAACGTCTATGTCGCACTGGGTAAACTGTCTGAATCTTCCCTTCTGCGGGCGGTCGGCGCGCCAGACGTTTCCCGCCTGGAAGGCGCCAAAGGGCATCGGGAGCGAGGCGGAATTGTTCGCGTAGTATCTGACAAGCGGCAGCGTCAGATCGTAGCGCAGGCCGCTGTCGCAAAGGTCGTTTTCGCCTGCGTTTTCGAGTTTTTCTCCCCTTTTCAGGATCCGGAAGATAAGCTTTTCGTTCTCTCCCCCGTCTTTTCCGGTCAGGTTTTCTATATGCTCGACCGCGGGGGTCTCGATGCGCATAAATCCGTTTTTGTAATACTCGTCGGCGATCACGCTCATTACGTAATCGCGCAGCGCCGCCTCGGCGGGCAGATAATCGTTCATTCCCTTTGTCGGGGTCTTTATCAGTTTCATTTTCGGAAAAGCCTCAAATTATGTCAATATTCAATAATAGTATATCACAAAAAGCGACATATTTCAACAGTGATTCGGTCCGCGGGCCGGATCGGCAACTTACAGTGTCGGTTATCTCCTGTTGAAAAATCGGCGCGTTTGTGATATACTATTATAAATAAAAATATTACTATCGCGCAGGCCTACGAATCGAGGAAGCAGAAATGAACAATCAGGAAAAGCGTCTTCCCTCCCCCCTCTCTCTCCCGCGGGAGATCGACGGAGGCAAATGGTCCGAGGGACATGTGCAGGGCATCGCTCTCGACCGAAAAAACGGTTATATGTACTACTCGTTTACGACGGTGCTCGTAAAGACCGACCTTTACGGGAAGCTGATCGGCACCGTGTCGGGACTGACAGGTCACCTCGGCTGCATCTCCTTTAACGCAGAAGACGGAAAGGTTTACGGGTCGATAGAATACAAGCACGACGCGATCGGCGAGAGCATAATGAAGCGCACCGGAAGGGCGCTGGCCGCCGAAAACGCCTTCTATATCGGTATTTTCGACGTAGAAAAGATCGACCGGACCGGCCTTGACGCCGAACGCGACGGTATAATGACCGCCGTCTACCTATCCGACGTCGTAGACGATTTCGAGTCGCGCGGCGAGGGCGGTCTCCCCCACAGATTCGCATGTTCGGGAATCGACGGAACCGGATTCGGACCCGATTTCGGCGCGCCCAAGGATTCTCCCTACCTGCTTTTCGTCGCCTACGGAATATACGGAGACACCGAAAGGGATGACAACGACAACCAGGTGATACTCGGATACGACTGGAGGCGCTTCGAAGAATACGCTCAGCCGCTGACGCAGGACGCCCCTCACCATTCGGGGCCCTCCTGCGACCGCAAATATTTCCTTTACACCGGAAACACGAACTGGGGCATCCAGAACCTCGAATACGACGCTTTCCTCGACGCCTATCTGCTCCCCGTCTACCGCGGGAAGAAACCCGCGTTCCGCAATCCTCCGATGTTCATAGCCGACAGACGGGTGCCGCCCTCCGAGCAGCCGCTGAGAGGCGTTCCCGGAAAGACCGGTCTCTGCCTGACTCTCAAGCAGATCGGCACAAAGGACGAAGCCAACGGAGTCTGGGGCTGCGACTTCGACAAAGGACAGACCGGAGTTTACGCGTTCGGAGACGGATATTATTATTTCTCTCACAACGGCAGGACCGCCGACGCCGAGCGTCTGCACACCTGCACCGTAAAAATGTACCGCGCGGACACCGAGAATCCCATTCTGTTTATTCCCGTTTGAATTCAGGAGACGAAAATGACCGAAACAGTCGTAAAGTACCCGTCGAGCGACGGCAAAACCGAGATCCGCGGCAGGATCTGGCAGCCCGAAGAAGACGACGTGCGCGGTATAGTTCAGATAGTTCACGGAATGGCCGAGCACGTCTCAAGATATGAGGACTACGCAAAGCACCTTTGCGAAGCGGGTTTCGCCTGCGCCGGAGAGGATCACCTCGGGCACGGAGACTCCTGCCCCGATTCCGATGACCTCGGTTTCTTCGCCGATCAGAACGGCACCTCCTTCGTTATAGAGGACGTTCATACGATGACGCTTCGGCTCAGGGAAAGATTCCCGGACAAGCCGGTAATCCTTCTCGGGCACAGCATGGGCTCGTTCATTGCGCGGCTCTATCTTTCGCAGTACTCCGAGGAGCTCGCCGGAGCGATAATTATGGGAACCGCGGGACCCGGCGCGCCGGTCGCTCCGGCAGTCGCCCTGATTAACCTCATCTCCGCGTTCAAAGGCGAGCACCACCGTTCGGAATTCATAGACAAACTCGCTTTCGGATCCTATAACAAGCGAATCGATCCCAAACGGACAAAGTTCGACTGGCTTACGAAGGACGAAGCTGTCGTCGACCGATACGTCGCTGACGAAAAATGCGGATTTCTCTTCACCCTCTCGGGCTACCGCGACCTTATGACCTTCATATCCGAATGCAACCGCCGCGAATGGGCCGAGTCGGTGCCGACCAATCTGCGCGTGCTGATCGTAAGCGGAGCCGAGGATCCGGTCGGAAACTACGGCGAAGGTCCGAAGAAGGTTGCCGGGATGCTCGCGGCCGCGGGATCCGTCGGAGTAACGCTCAAGCTATTCCGCGGCGACCGGCACGAGATACTCAACGAAACCGACCGGGAATCTGTTTACCGGTTCATAGACGACTGGATCGGAAGCGTTCTTCCGGCTCCGGAAGAAACCGACGGCTGAGCGCCGCCAAGGAGAAGATATGTCGGAAAAGCTCCCGCCCGCACGAGAAAAGACCGAATCCAGAAAACGGTTTATTATCAATTTTGTTTTCTTCCTGATTATTTTCGGCCTTTCCGTCCTGCTTGTCAGATACGCCCTCCCGGCTCTCACCGCCTTCTTCATAGCGGCTGTCGTGGTGTTTCTGTTAAGGCCCTTGGCGAAGGTCCTGCACAGTAAACTCAAGCTTAACTACAAGATCAGCTCGATGGTGCTGGTCATCGTATTCTACGCGACGGCCGGAGTCGCCGCTTTCATCATAGTATACGAACTCATCGACTGGGTCGTCGGCGCGGTCAAACAGCTTCCGCGCTTCTTCGGCAACACCGTAATGCCGACCGTCAACGCGGCTTCCGCGAGACTCGACGAATTCGTAGCGAATTTTGACCCTGACAATTCGATAGACGTATCGGGTGTCATTACCGATATTCTGGATAAAGTTTACTCGGCTCTCGGCGACTTCTCCGCATCGGCGCTGAAGCTTACACCCGGCATTGCCAAATCGGTTTCGTCGACGCTGATAGGCATTATTATCTGCGTCATTTCGACCGCTTTCGGACTTACCGACTACGATCTTATCAAGGCGTTTCTTCACAGACAGCTGTCCCCGAAACACAGCAAGATGCTTTACGACGTGAGCACAAGTCTCGGACGGCTTCTGAAAAAGTACGGTTTCTCATACGCTCTGATAATGATCATCACCTTTGCGGAAATCGCGGTAGGCCTGCTCATTATCGGTTATGAGAACGCCTTCACCTGGGCGGCGCTCATCGCGGTTTTCGACATCCTTCCGATAGTCGGTTCCGGCATGGTGCTCTTCCCCTGGGCGGTAGTCACGCTCATCCTCGGGAACGTTCCTCAGGGCATCGGTCTTCTGATCCTCTGGGCAATCGTCATAATCGTGCGCAACATAATCGAACCGAAGATTATCGGCAACAACGTCGGAATGCACCCGCTGCTCACTCTTTTCGCCATGTTCGCCGGCAACTTCATCTACGGAGGAATCGGAATCCTTCTTTTGCCGATAACTCTCGCGCTTATCCAGAGTCTTAACAACGACGGAATAATACACGTTTACAAACCTCTGCCGAAACATGAATTCGAAGGCGGAGAAAAGAACCGTGTCGACCGTTTCTTCGACCGGCTCGGCGACGCGATATTCTCCTTCTTCAAAAAGGTTTTCCGGGCAATCGGAAGGTTTTTCGCAAAGGTATTCAAACGCAAAAAAGCAACCCCCTCCCCCGAGCCCGAAAAGCCGGGTACCGGCGCCGAAGAAACGCCGGAAAGTGCGTCCGATCCCGAAAGCGCCGAAGACAAAGACAAAAGCGGAGAAAACGGCAATAACGACTGATAAGGAGAAACCGGTATGAGCGGTAAATCAAAAAAAGGCTTATCCAAAAAGCAGATATCAATCATCATTTCGATAGCGGTGGTTATCGGACTGATACTTTTCCGGCTGTTTGCACCCGACACTTTCAACAGCATCTTCCTCGGCGAAGAAACCGGCGCAGCGGATACCGTTTCGACACAGGCCTCGACCGCCGCGTCTTCCCCTTCCTCAACGACCGCGTCCGCCTCGTCCGACGTTCCGGCTGAGGACAGGACGGATATCACCGAGGCGGGAGAGCTTGCGCTCTACCTCCACGTCTACGGACATCTGCCGTCCAACTTCATAACCAAGGACAAAGCCCGCGAACTCGGATGGACGGGCGGCGGACTCGATCCCTATATCAAGGGCGGATGCATAGGCGGCGACAGCTTCTCCAACGCCGAGGGGCTGCTGCCCAAGGCCTCGGGACGCAAGTATTACGAATGCGACGTCGGCACTCTGGGAGCGGATCAGCGCGGCGCGCGTCGCCTTGTTTACTCGAACGACGGACTGATTTTTTACACCGAAGACCATTACGCGTCGTACACTCAGCTGTACTAAGGAGCCATCGTTATGAAGACTTTCGTCCTCGACGGCGCCAAAATGACCGACAGGGCCTCGGCTCACCGTCAGATAGCCGAAAAATTGCGCTTCCCGGAATGGTACGGAGCCAATCTTGACGCTCTCGCAGACTGTCTTTCCGAGTTCCCTTCCGAATCTACCGTATGGTTTATTCATACCGCAGACGCGGTAAAATCCCTCGGGTCTTACGGCGAAAAGATCCTGGAAACCTTCGAAAGGGTCTCCGAAGAGGCGGGCTTTACCTTTCAGAGATCCGAAAAAGAAGAATCGCTTGAGTATTCCCGCGACGTTCCGCTTCGCGGCAGTTACGAGGTTATAGTCTGCGGATCCGGACCCGCCGGATGGATCGCGGCCGTTGCCGCGGCGCGCGCCGGAATCAGTACGGCTCTCGTCGACCGTCTCGGTTTCGTCGGCGGAACGGCAACCTCGGGTTACGTCCTTCCGATCTCGGGCTTTTATTTCAAAGGCATCCGCGTGGCGTCCGGGATTCCCTTCGAATTCGCGAAAAGGATGGAAGACGCCGGAGCCGCGATTTTTGAAATGCCCAAGGGCAATATTTCATACGATCCCGAATACTACAAGCTTGAAGCAGCCGAAATGCTCGCCGAAGCGGGAGTCGAACGGATTTCCAACGCAGAAATCTGCGACTGCCTCAAGGGATCCGGCGGAGAGATAAAAACTATAATCATTCACACAAAGAACGGCTTTGAAGCCCTGTCGGCCGATATTTTTATCGACGCGACGGGCGACGCCGATCTTTGCGCTTTCGCGGGTCTGCCGATGCAGCCGGAAAACCCGAATCCGCAGCCCCTGTCGACCTGCTTCCTTCTTTCGGGAGTCGACGTGACGACGCCGCTTCTGCGCGACTCGATTCATCACAATGAAGGCAAGTCGCAGAACGACGAGATCCGGGAATACCTGCTGTCGTGCGAGGGGCTCGAAGAGTTCTGCGGCCCCTGGTTCAACACCGCCGTCTGCGGAGATCTCGTAGCCGTAAACGTGACGAGAGCCGGCTGCGACGCGCTCGACAACCGCGAATACGGGGTCGCCGAGGAGCGTCTGCGGCGCGATATGTGGAAGATTGTGGGACTCCTGCGTGCGAAATACAGAGAGTTCGAAAACTGCTCGATAGTTTCGTCCGCCCACAGCGCGGGAATCAGGGAAACCAGGCGAATTCTCGGCAAATACACGTTTACCGGGGACGACCTGCTCTCGGGGCGCAAACTTCCCTGCCCCGTCGCAGTCTGCGCCCACCCGGTGGACATTCACCTCGCTAGCGGCGCCGGACAGAAACTGATACGCCTCGAAACCCCAGCCGCTCTCCCCTACGACTCTATGGTATTCGATAACTGCCCCAACGTTATAGTCGCGGGAAGATGCGTCTCCGCCGACCCCGTCGCCTTCGCTTCGCTGCGCGTACAGGGCACCTGTATGACGGTAGGAGAGGCCGCCGGAGCCGCGGCTGTATATTCAATCAGGACAGGGGTGCCGGCAAACGAACTGTCGGACAACGGATTTTATCTCGATCCGTATGAGTTTTTTAACAGATGAGTTTCCCGGATAAATGCGGCATCTGCCCGAGACGCTGTTTCGCCGACAGGCGGACGTCTTCGGGATACTGCCGCTCTCCGGCAGATATCACGGTTAACCTCGTCTCCCGGCACTTATGGGAAGAGCCCTGCGTCAGCGGCACGCGCGGGAGCGGAACCGTCTTCTTCTCGGGCTGCTCACTCGGCTGTATCTACTGTCAGAACTCGAAAATCAGCCGCGAACCGATAGGAGACCGGCTCGGTGTCGGTGAATTCGCCGACCTTCTTATGAAAACCGCGGAGTCGGGAGTTCACAATATTAATCTTGTCACTCCGACTCATTACACGCCGCTCGTCTGCGAGGCGCTGGCTCTCGTAAAGGACCGGCTCGGAGTCCCCGTCGTCTGGAACGGTTCGGGATACGAACTGCCCGAAACGCTGGAAATGACAAGGGGGCTCGTCGACATTTATCTGCCCGATTTCAAGTATTCGGACCCCGCGCTTGCCGGCGCCTGTTCGGGAGCGCCCGACTACCCCGACGTCGCGCGGGAAGCCGTCGCAGCCATGCTCGGCCTCTGCCCGCGGGTCGAGTTCGACGACCGCGGCATGATGCTGCGCGGG
>JAGDAM010000010.1 GCA_017959485.1 Clostridia bacterium | reverse complement strand
GTGAACAGGCAGATCCAGGGCGAGACGGTCGCAGTCCGTTACGAAGGCGCTGTCCAAGCCGGCGACGTCTGGACCATGACCGCCGCAAGGTACGCCCTCATATTCGCCTACACCACGAAGGGGGAACAGGGAGCGGAAGGTCCCGCCGGAGCGGACGGGCTTCCCGGCGCCATCGGCGCGGACGGCACGGGTCGGCAGATATTTGTGGGGACTATGGAGGAGTGCTCCCAGCTTCCGCCTGATTATCCGAACCCCTGCGTCCCTACGGACGATCTGACGCTTGAACGGGTCATTGCCGCCGTACAGTCAATGAGCGCAAAGCGCGGAATGGCGCTGCTCGACGGTACTGTAGCATACGGGGCGGTCAGCGTGCCTCTTACCGGGGCATACGGAATCGACTCGTTTACAGTCGTGAAGGTTCGCATCGGAGACGACGAGGTGCTCTGCGGCGTCAGGACAGACGGCGACGACGCGTATATCGCCGGGTGCGGGGTGACCTACGCCGGACAGGCGGTGAACGTCATGCTTAAGTGCGAAGATGAGATCGTCGTCGAGAACAAGAGCGAATCGGGCGGTTCGGGAACAGCAATCAACGCCGTTTTCGGCGTATATTAATTCAAAAAAAGGAGAACAAAACTATGTTAATTTCACTCGCAAAAAGCGCAGCAGTACTCGGGAACCTCTGCGGCAAATCCGACAACGTGGCGATAGGCGTCAAGGACAACTGCTGGCTGGGAGTTTTCATCACCAAGCCGTCAAGCGACGGCACGGGCGGCGTAGAACCCTCGGCCGAAAACAACTATTCGCGCGTCAATATCTCCTGGCTTATGAACGCCACGAACAGATCGATAGTCAATCTCTACGACATCAACTTCAACATGGCCACCGACCCGAGCGATCGGAGCGTTGCGTCCGGGCACGACTGGGGCACCGTCGTCGGCTTCGGCCTCTTCTCCGCTCAGACCGGCGGGACACTCTACGGGTGGGGAGATCTCAGCGCTTCGATCACCATCAATACCGGCAACTCCCTGAACTTCGGCGCCGGGAACTTCGAGGTGTTCCTCGACGCGAGCGAGAACGCAAGCGCGACGGTATGAGCCATGAAGGTCGGAGCGATCTTTATAGGCGGCGTCAGGCGCCTTATAATTCCGCGGAATCCGAAAAGACGATCCGGCCTTGTTAAGTCCGGCGCAAGAATTACGGACGCCGCTGAAGCCGGTACGTCGTCCGCGGTCACCGGCAGTTCGGAAAGCGGGATCCTCGCCGGCTCCGCCGACGAGGCCTGCGTCTGCGACGCGGTCTCTTCTCCGCCCACCGCTTCCGGCGTTGCGGTATGCTCGTCGGCCGTCGGGACGGCGGGTACCGTCCGGCTTGCGGAGTCGCACGGTTCGATATATCTGCGGCATACCGCGATCGCGAACGTCTCGACGGCGGCGGCTGCTGAAGTGGCAGAGAGCATCGGAGCGAACCACGTTTCCGAAGCGACGGCGGCGCTGATCACAAAAACCGGCGGCGCGGTCTCAGACGCTCGCATGGGCGAGGCGGCTTCAGCTATCACGTCGGTGCCCGTATCGGGCGCTGCGGGATCAGGCGTTTACGCAGGATCCGACGCGAGAGCCGACAGATCGGAGGAGGTGGCTTCGGCGGCTGCGAGCGTGATAGGCGTAGGACAGACGGCTCTTCCGAATGACCCGGTTGTCGTTAAGGCGGTGAGGTACAACGTCAAGGCGTCTACGCCGAAATCGGCTATCCCCGTGGGGGACACGGAGTTTCCGTTGACATACACATACTATCAGAGACTGCCAAGCGGATATAAAACATACGGCTGTACCGATTTGCTTGTTCGACGCATAGAACCGCCCGAATACGGTATAGCGTGTTTGATTGGCGGAAAAATAGCCCCCGAACAAAGGACTGTACTTCAACTCTGCGGTCCAGACGGCGACAACATCACATTACACGAGGATGACTACCTCATCGTAACGAGCGCGACCGATCTGTACGGCGACGCGGCGGCGGTATTCGGGGCAATTTTGGAGGAGGCGACGTCATGAATATTGCCGAGATAATAAAGGCCGTTCCCGAGATCGCGTCGGTCGTCGGGCTGGCGATCTCCGTGGCTGTGGCCATCAGGAAGGTCTTCGCCGGGCAAAGATGCCTTTTGCGGTCGGAGATGCTCAGGATCTACTACCACAACCGCGACAAGGCGGAAATAAGACAGTACGAATACGAAAATTTCGTAATGCTCTATGAGGCGTATAAAAAGCTTAAAGGCAATTCCTTTATAGACAAGATCTATGAGGAAGTTCGAAAATGGAAAGTAATTACATAAGGAGAATTAAAGATGAATTACGTGCAGTTATTCGTTCCGGAGTCCCGGGAGGACGACCGCGATATAGCTATAAGCTTCAATGAAGAAGAGTATAGACTACGCCGCGGTAAGTTCAATTACGTCCCCGTAGGCGTAGCTGAGATCTATGAACGAAAGTATCACGGCAGCGAAGGCGGCGGCGGGGATTCTTATGTTCCGAGCCCGGCCGGAAAGCCTAAAGGAATGATCCTTGAAAGCGACGGAGCCGGCGGATGCAAATGGGCGCCTGACGCGACGTTCCTGAAGGTTCCTCACGGAGTCGCGGAGATGCTCCTCCATTCCGTCGAGAGTACGCTTGATAAGGTCAGATCGGACGGCTTCAGCAAGGACGCTGTGGAAGAAAAGTCTGTCTATGATCCGGAAGGGAAAATGCAGGCGCTCGTGGACACCGCATCGGAAGCTTTGGCAGCCGGAAAGCGAGTGTACGTATATACTCCTGATTTTTCGGAATGCGAGGTATGCGAAGGCTCCGGCTCGGTCGAGACTTCAGAGACGTGCGAGACTTGCGGAGGAACGGGCATGATCCGCGATAACGTTCCGTGCCTCATGTGCGACGGAAGAGGGACTATTTACGAAGAGACCACCGGTGAAGAGATCGACTGCCCGGAATGCGGCGGGTCCGGAACGGTGCCGGGTGAAGAGCCATTACCTTGTGATTCATGCGGCGGTTCCGGCGAGGAGCATATCGTTACAGACTGCGAAAACTGCGGAGGTAAAGGATATATCGAGAGCGAGAACGCATCTATGATATTCAGGGCGGTTCCTTCGTCTGATCTTTTAATGGGTATGCTGTTCGTAAGCGAAAACGCGGGAAAATTCGGAATCTTTGTCTCAGACGATCTGCCGATATTCGTAGACGTCTCGTTCAGTTATCTCGGACAGTATGAGTCGGAGGATGATTTTTCGGTACGCGTAGTCGTCGACACGGCAAAAGGCAACGCCAAAGGAGACGTTTACAGAACGTCGAACACCATCGTCGAGAGAGAAAAACTGGATTATCGGTTTTCGATTCAAACATCTTATCCGGATTTTTGCGTCAAGCATAATAGCTCGTACATATATCCCGTATACAAACTCTTCAGTGACGTTCTTGATGCGGCTGATTTCAGGCAGCTGTCGGGCTATATGACCGGCAAATACAAATTAAACGGAGATGATCTTTACTTCATCCCGGAGAATACACGAATAGAGACGAGAGGTTATATCCGTTTGTCCGACGGCCTGTCTTATGCAATCGGACTTCGTTCGATAGACGATTTTGACCCTACTGCCTCAGTTAATCTCCCGGTGTTTTATGGTATGCGCTGCGCCTTCGTCGGGGTTGGAAAAATGCTGGGCCTTGTGTTCTCTGTTTCGGAAACTATGCAAACGCCGGTAGAAGACGGACCGATATCGATCAATTCTGTAGCCGGCTCTGACCTGACGACCGGGACGTATATCATCATGATCGATAATTTAACTTATGACTGGTATTACGGAAAGAACATAACCATGAGCGGAACGCTGACGTCGGCACGCTACGTGATGGACGAACGTTTCCCCGGAGATAAAAAACCGTACGTATTTCTTTCATATTATGAAAACGCCGCTCTCGCCAAATCCAGCTTCAGCAAGCCGATGATATCGTCGAGATATATGCCGGCGCTGCTCGATGCCATAAAAAGCAGAACGGGCAGACCTTTGGATATTTACTTCGAGAATCGGTACCACGTGATGGGAGCGAAAGACAATCCCAATGATGACAGATGGGCTGATACATTCGCGGATATGGTCGATGTGGACGTAGGACCGGAACTTTTCAAAGCCGAGGTGGAGCTTGAATTCTATACGTCCGACAATGAGAGAATATATTATATTCTCGGGGCGGTCTCTAAAGTAACGCTCGGGATGACCGCTGCCCAAGTAATCGTGCCTGACACCGACACTGCAAATGCAATATCTTACGCAGGGGCGCAAGCGCTCATGTCTCTTGCCTCGGGAAATTATCCTAACGGAACGATGGGAGTTGAACAGTCATACGAGGTTAATTTCGGAATGTCGGACGACTTTCTGATCGAATTGACAAACTCTTTTTTCTCGGGGAAGATCCCTTTTTTACAGATTGAACTTAACGGAGCCGTGGTTGTGGTCCCGCTTAAGATCCTTCTGCAGCAGACGAACTATATTATGATTGGATTTGAAATCGAAGTTCCGTCAGCGTGGGGGCCGCAAGGGGATGAAGTTCAGGGGATAGTCAAGGCTTCTATTTGCATGGATTCCCAATCGACGAAGTGCACGTGGAGCGCGACCGTTCTGGGAACGGATAATCTTCAGGCACTGAAAAATTATATAACCGCGCCCGGGGCATAAGAAAACAATGAAAGGAGAGAGAACATGAAAAAGATTTTGAGCCGGTTCACATCGTGGGCGACATGGGTCGCTGTAGCGGGAGCCTTGTGGGTGATACTATCCGCATTCGGAGTCCCGGAGAAGATAGGCGTTACCAGTGAAGGATGGAACGCCGCTCTCAATGCTCTCGGCGGCCTTCTGACCGTCTTCGGCATCGTCAACAATCCGACGGATAAGGAGCATTTCTGATGTCCGAAAAGATCTTCACCGCGTCGGAGTTCGCAGACAAATGCGCCGCGCTCGCGAGAGACTTTAACACCGTTTACGCCCTCGGCATGTGGGGGTGGAAGCTCACCCGAGAGGGCATTGACGCAAAGGCGCGGCAGCTGCCCTCGTTCTACACCGAGGCGAAAAAGCGCGAACTTTACGCCCTCGCCGACAAGGGCGGATACTGGGGCTTCGACTGCGTCTGCATGATCAAGGCACTGCTCTGGGGCTGGGGTAGCAATCTTACCTCTAACAGGGGCGGCGCCGTCTACGCGTCCAACGGCGTTCCGGACTTCGGCGCCGACGGCATTGAACGGTATTGTACCGGGTATTCGACCGACTTTTCGCACGTCAAGGTGGGCGAAGCGCTTCGCATGCCCGGTCACGTCGGGGTATACGTCGGGGGCGGCCTCGCAGTCGAGTGCACCGCGGCATGGGAAGGAAAGGTCATCATTACCGCCGTCGGCAATATCGGAAAGGTCGCCGGCTATCATACCAGGACGTGGACTCACCACGGTATGCTGAAATGGATCAACTATGAGGAGGATGAAATGACGCCGGTAGAAACCAAACGGCTCGAGGATCTGGAAAAGAAGAACGCAGATCTTGAGAAAAAGGTC